>DASQSQ010000630.1:0-2404 GCA_035642315.1 Mycobacterium sp. | reverse complement strand
CAACTCGACGTGATCATCCGGCGCACCACCTACCGGTTGCGCAAGGCCAACGAGCGGGCTCACATCCTGCGCGGTTTGGTGAAAGCCCTTGACGCCCTTGATGAAGTCATCGCGTTGATCCGCGCGTCGGAGACCGTCGACATCGCCAGGACCGGCCTGATCGAGCTGCTCGACGTCGACGAGATCCAAGCGCAGGCCATCCTGGACATGCAGCTGCGGCGCCTGGCCGCGTTGGAGCGCCAGCGCATCATCGACGACCTCGCCAAGATCGAAGCCGAGATCGCCGACCTGGAAGACATCCTGGCCAAGCCGGAGCGGCAGCGCGCCATCGTGCACGACGAGCTCGCCGAGATCGTCGAGAAGTACGGCGACGACCGTCGCACCCGCATCATCGCGGCCGACGGCGACGTCAACGACGAGGACCTGATCGCCCGCGAAGACGTCGTCGTCACCATCACCGAAACCGGGTACGCCAAGCGCACCAAAACCGACCTGTATCGCAGCCAGAAGCGCGGCGGCAAGGGAGTCCAGGGTGCCGGGCTCAAGCAGGACGACATCGTGCGGCACTTCTTTGTGTGCTCCACGCACGACTGGATCCTGTTCTTCACTACCCAGGGCCGGGTCTACCGGGCCAAGGCCTACGACTTGCCGGAGGCCTCTCGCATCGCGCGCGGCCAGCACGTCGCCAACCTGCTGGCCTTCCAGCCCGAGGAGCGCATCGCGCAGGTCATCCAGATCAAGAGCTACGAAGACGCCCCGTATCTGGTGCTGGCCACCCGCAACGGCCTGGTCAAAAAGACCAAGCTGACCGACTTCGACTCGAACCGATCCGGCGGCATCGTGGCGGTCAATTTGCGCGACGGCGACGAACTGGTCGGGGCGGTGCTGTGCTCCTCCGACGACGACCTGCTGCTGGTCTCGGCCAACGGCCAGTCCATTCGGTTCTCCGCCACCGACGACGCGTTACGGCCGATGGGCCGGGCGACCTCGGGCGTGCAAGGCATGCGATTCAACGCCGATGACTATCTGCTGTCGTTGAATGTAGTCCGCGAAGGCACATATCTGCTGGTAGCAACCGCTGGCGGCTACTCCAAGCGCACCGCGATCGAGGAGTACACCGCGCAGGGCCGCGGCGGCAAGGGCATCTTGACGATCCAGTACGACCCGCGCCGTGGCAAGCTCGTGGGTGCGCTGATCGTCGACGACGACAGTGAGGTGTACGCGATCACCTCCGGCGGCGGAGTGATCCGGACGGCGGCCCGTCAGGTCCGCAAGGCCGGGCGGCAGACCAAGGGTGTTCGGTTGATGAACTTGGGCGAGGGGGACACACTGTTAGCCATCGCCCGCAACGCCGAAGAAGCTGAGGACGCCGCTACCGACGACGACTCGGGCGACGCGTGAGCGATTGCCGACCGCCCCGGCGGCCGGATGCACAGTTAGGAGCGCCTGCGTGACTTCACCGAACGAGCCGGGACATCCCGGACCGGGCGAGAGCCCGAACGGGAGTGGCTCGGGCGACCCGGGAGGCGCACAGCGGTCGCCGCAAGGGACCGGCGCCCGGTCCTCGCAAGGGCCCCGGCGGCCGGCATCGGGTGCGCCGAAGCCGCGCGCGCCGCGGCCGACGGGCGGTGCCTCCGGTGCGCCCAACGCCGAGGCACGATTGAGCCGTTTCATCTCGGGCACCGCTGCGCCGGGTGCGGCCAAGACGCCACCGCCGGCAGAAATCGACGCGCCGGCTGAGCCGGCGCGCAGCGAGGCCTACGCCAGCGAACTACCGGATCTGTCCGGTCCGACCCCCCGCGCCGGGCAGCGCCAACCGGCCGCTGACCAGCCGCCGGACACGTCGACGAAACCGGTGCGGACCGACCGCCGCATCCAGGTGTCCGGGCGGGCCCAAGGCCCGGTCCGTGCCAGCATGCAGATTCGGCGCATCGATCCCTGGAGCACGCTGAAGGTCTCGCTGGTGCTCTCGGTGGCACTGTTCTTCGTCTGGATGATCGCGGTGGCGTTCTTGTACCTGGTGCTCGGCGGCATGGGGGTATGGAGCAAGCTCAACAGCAATGTCGGTGACCTGCTGAACAACACCAGCGGCAGCACCGCCGACTTGGTGTCCAGCGGCACCATCTTCGGCGGCGCGGTGCTGATCGGCCTGGTGAATATCGTGCTGCTCAGCGCGATGGCTACCATCGGCGCGTTTGTCTACAACCTGACGACCGACCTGATCGGCGGCGTCGAGGTGACGCTCGCAGACCGGGACTAGGGGTTTGGGTGCGGACGCTGCGGTGGGGTAATCTCGTCGCTCGGCCGTATGCGCGTACGGGCCTATAGCTCAGGCGGTTAGAGCGCTTCGCTGATAACGAAGAGGTCGGAGGTTCGAGTCCTCCTAGGCCCACAACCATGTGTT
>DASQSQ010000629.1:0-2424 GCA_035642315.1 Mycobacterium sp. | reverse complement strand
TGGTGATCTACCTGGTGACCAATCTGGCGGTGGACCTGCTGTACGCGGCGCTGGATCCGAGGATCCGATATGGCTGACCGGAGCATCGAAATTCTTGCCGGAGTGGGCTTTTGGCGTGACACCTGGCAGGCCTTGCGGCGACGCTCGAAATTCGTCGTCGCCGCGGCGCTGATCCTGTTCCTCCTTGTTCTGGCGTTGTTTCCGGCGCTGTTCACGTCGGCAGATCCGGGTTACGCCGACCCGTATCAGAGCCTGCTCACACCGTCGGCCGCACATTGGTTCGGTACCGACCTGCAAGGCCACGACATCTACGCCCGCACCGTTTACGGTGCCCGCGCCTCGATCACCGTCGGCCTGGGCGCGACCCTGGTGGTTTTCCTGGTCGGCGGGGCGTTGGGAGCGCTGGCCGGCTTCTACGGCGGCTGGATCGACGTGGTGGTCTCCCGCGTCGCCGATGTCTTCTTCGGAATTCCGTTGCTGTTGGCGGCCATTGTGCTCATGCAGGTCATGCATCACCGCACGGTATGGACCGTGGTCGCGATCCTGGCGTTGTTCGGCTGGCCGCAGGTCGCCAGGATCGCGCGCGGGGCGGTGCTCACGGTGCGCGGCAGCGATTACGTCATGGCCGCGCGAGCGCTGGGGCTGAGCAGGTTCGGGATTCTGATACGCCACGTGGTGCCGAATGCTCTGGGCCCGGTGATCGCCGTCGCCGCGATCTCGCTGGGGATGTTCATCGTGGCCGAGGCGACGCTGTCCTACCTCGGAGTCGGCCTGCCGCCGTCAGTGGTGTCCTGGGGCGGCGACATCAACGTGGCTCAGACGCGACTGCGAGCGGGCTCGCCGATCTTGTTCTATCCGGCTGGGGCCCTTGCGCTTACAGTGCTGGCGTTTCTGATGATGGGCGACGTGTTGCGTGACGTCCTGGATTCCACGTCACGGACGTGGCGGTCATGAGTGCCCCGGAGCAGCCGCTGCTGAGCGTCGCGGGCCTGGAGGTCAGGTTCGGCGACGACGCTCCCGCCGTCAGCAACGTCGAGCTGACCGTGCGCAGCGGGCAGACAGTCGCCGTTGTCGGTGAATCCGGCTCCGGAAAGTCGACGACCGCCGCCGCGATCCTCGGACTGCTGGCACCGGGTGGGCGAATCACCGCCGGCCGCATCGTGTTCGACGGCGTCGACGTTGTGTCGGCGGATCCGCGTCGGCTCCGCTCGATCCGGGGCACGGGCATCGGCTACGTGCCGCAAGATCCGACAACCAACCTCAACCCGGTATGGAAGGTCGGCTTCCAGATACGGGAAGCATTGCACGCCAACAACATCAGCGATGTGAAGCAACGATCGCTGCAACTGCTCGATGACGCCGGCATGCCGGACCCGTCGACTCAGGCCAGGCGGTATCCGCATCAGCTGTCCGGCGGGATGTGCCAGCGTGCGCTGATCGCGATCGGGCTCGCGGGCCGTCCGCGCCTGTTGATCGCCGACGAGCCGACGTCCGCGCTGGACGTCACGGTGCAACGACAGGTGCTCGACCATCTGCAGCATCTGGCCGCGGAACTGGGCACGGCGGTGCTGTTGATCACTCACGATCTCGCACTGGCAGGTGAGCGCGCCGAGCAGTTGGTCGTCATGCACCGCGGACACGTCGTGGAAAGCGGAGCGGCGCAATCGATCTTGAACGACCCGCAACATCCCTACACCCGGCAGCTGGTCGCCGCCGCACCATCGGTGCACCCGGTTGGCGGGGCGACGGCTCAACCCCGGCCCGACAACGTAACGGCGGTCGGCGAATCCGAGACCCGCGATCTCTTGGTCGCCGCGGACCTCACCAAGACCTACCGGGCGACGCACGGAACACCTTGGCGGAAAGCGGAATTCCGTGCTGTCGACGGCGTGTCATTCCGTCTGCGTGAAGCGACCACCCTGGCGATCGTGGGCGAATCCGGATCGGGGAAATCGACCCTGGCGCGCATGGTGCTGGGCCTGCTCGCGCCGACCTCCGGGACGGTGACGTTCGACGACCGCGACGTTGCCGCGATGAACCGGCGAGAGGTCCTGGCGTTTCGCCGCCGAGTGCAACCGGTTTTCCAAAACCCCTACAGCAGTTTGGATCCGATGTACACGGTGTTTCGAGCCATCGAGGAACCGCTGCGTATCCACCGCATCGGTGACCGCCGCGACCGTCGCGCAGCCGTGCGAGAGTTGGCCGAGCGGGTGGCGCTTCCGTTGTCCCTGCTGGACAGGCGTCCTCGTGAGTTGTCGGGCGGGCAGCGCCAACGGGTGGCGATCGCGCGAGCGCTGGCGTTGCGGCCCGACGTGGTGGTCTGCGACGAGGCTGTCTCGGCACTCGACGTCCTGGTGCAGGCGCAGATACTCGACCTGCTCGCCGAGCTGAAGGACGCGCTGGGCCTGAGCTATCTGTTCATCA
>DASQSQ010000628.1:0-6861 GCA_035642315.1 Mycobacterium sp. | reverse complement strand
CAGATCGTCAGTGACCCCTACGGCGTCGAGCCACATGCGGAACACCTGGACGTGCTTGGCTTCCTCGAACGCGAACTGCGTCAGGTACATCTCGTCGCCCAGCCGGCCTTCGGCCCGCATCGCGTACATGAACGGCTGAATGTCCTCGGTCACGGCTTCCTCGCCGGCGATGAACTCGGCGCAGAGTCGGGTGGCGTAGTGGCGTTCGTCGTCGGTAAGCCGTTCCCAGTCGGCGCGGTCGCGGGAGAAATCGATGTCGGCCGGGTTCCAGAACTTCGCATTGCCGCCCGCAAATAGCTTGAGCGGCAAGCTGTCCCAGTTGAGCCCGCCCGCAACCATCGAGCCGGTGTGTGTCCGTGTCATGTGGTGACCTCCTTTGTGTCAATCCGGTGAGCTTGCGGCAGCGGGGCAAATGCAGCCGCCAGTACCGCGACGAGCCGGCGCACCGCCAGCGCCGGTTGGTCCGGCGAGGGCTCGTCAAGTCCGAGGATGGGATCCAGTCCGCGCACATACGGCGCCAGCGCCAGGTGCGGAAAGATCATCAGCAGCAAGGACATCAGCGCGTCGGTATCGGAATCCGCACGCAGGTCGCCGCGGACGTGCGCGTCGCGGACGAGCGGCCGCAGCACCTCCAGGTAGTGGCGGTGAATGACGTTCTGCACGCTGACGCGGGCGTCGGTGTCGACTTCAAGAGTCGCCGCGGCGTGTAACGCGCGTTCATGCGGGTGGTCTGCGAAATAGGCCACCCAGGCGTCGAGCCAGTCGGTCAGAAAGTCGAAGAACGGCCGACTGGGGTCGAGCTCGCGGATGCGGTCCTCCATGTAGGCACGCACCCGCTGACTGGCAATGTCGGCGATGAACGCATACAGGTCACGCTTGTCCGCGAAGTACTGGAACAGGCTGCCTTTGGCGACTCCCGCACGGCGGGCGATGACGTTCAGGCTGCCGCCCGAGAAACCGTGCATTCCGAACTCGGCCTCGGCGGCTTCCACGACCGCCGCGCGCCGCGCCGCATCGACGCGAGCCCAGGTCACGGTCGGCATTCGGCCCTCCTCGTATCGATGACCACTGGTCATTTTACTGTGAGCCAGGTCACTCCTCAAGGCCCTGGACGTAATCGGCAAATCAAACCGCTCGCCAACAAATATCCAACGATGTAGCATTTTCCTTCATGTCTGTAGGAACTGCGGAGAGCAGGTCCCGAGCCGCACATCTGGGACCTGAACGACGCCGCCCACTGGTGCTCGACGCCGCTCTGGCGATCGCTATCGAGCGTGGCGTGCGGGAGGTGACCATCGGCGCGGTTGCCGAACGGCTGAACGTCACTCGGCCGGTCGTCTACTCGTGCTTCGCCGACCGGGTCGAACTGCTCCATGCGCTGCTCGACCGCGAAAGCGCCATCCTGCTCGCGGACGCGACCGAGGCGTTGCGACACGGCCACCCCGAAGGCGACGAGGCCGTATTCGTCGCGGGTTTCCAGGCACTGCTGGCGGCGGTCGATCGCACGCCGGACCCATGGCGGTTGATGATGAGCGCCGACCCCGAGCCCGCCGTCGCTGAGCACTTTCAGCGTAACCGGACGGCCATCGCCGACCAGTTCGCCAAGCTATTACGGCCCGCGTTAAAAGACTGGTGCACAACCAATCCCGAACGGAAGCTGCCCGTTCTGGTGGAACAGTTCATGTCCGCATGTGAGGGAGCGGTGCGCACGCTGCTACGTGACAGTGGCCACGACTGGTCACCCGGCACGCTGGGTGAGTTCATCGGATCCGCGGTCTACCGCGCCTTCCGGGCCGCCTGATGCACACTTTCAAACGAGCGACAGAGCTCGGCTTGGTCAAGAGACACCACCGAGCAACTACCTACGCACGCAAAGAAACTGCGCGAGCAATGTCCGGAACCCCGGAATTACCTGCCTGAGACGGGAAGACACTACATACTGCACCGAGGAGGGATTGATGGGGCATTACAAAGCGAACTTGCGTGACATCGAGTTCAACTTATTCGAAGCGCTTGAGCTTGGGCCGATCCTGGACTCGGGGTCGGTCGGTGAGCTCGACAGCGTCACCACGCGCGAGATCCTGGCCGAGGTTGCCCGCTTCGCCCAGGGGCCGGTCGCCGAGTCGTTCGTCGCCGCCGACCGCGAGCCGCCGGTGTTTCTGCCGGATCAGCACACCATCACCGTGCCGGACCCGATCCGTGCGACGGTGCAAGCGATCTGGGATGCGGAATGGTGGCGAATGGGTGTCGCGTCGGAGATCGGCGGCACCGCGGTCTCGAGGGCGTTTCTGTGGGCGGTTCTGGAGATGGTCATCTGCGCCAACCCGGCACTGTTCTTCTACTATGCCGGGCCGGGGATGGCCGACATCCTCTACGGGCTCGGCAACGAAAAGCAGCGCGCATTAGCCAACGCGGTGATCGAAAAACGTTGGGGCGCAACGATGGTGCTGACCGAGCCGGATGCCGGCTCGGATGTGGGGGCCGGACGCACCAAAGCCATCGAGCAGCCAGACGGCTCCTGGCACATCGAAGGTGTCAAGAGATTCATCTCCGGCGGCGATCTCGGCGACACCGTCGAGAACATCATGCACCTGGTCCTGGCCCGCCCCGTGGGTGCCGCCGCGGGCACCAAGGGCCTCAGCCTGTTCGTGGTGCCGAAGTATACGTTCGACTGGGATACCTTCGAGATCGTCGGCCGCAACGGTGTTTTCGCGACCGGTCTCGAGCACAAGATGGGATATAAGGCATCCCCGACGTGCGAGCTGACATTCGGCGCCCACGACATCCCGGCCCAGGGCTGGCTGGTCGGTGACAAGCACGACGGCATCGCCCAGATGTTCAAAGTCATCGAAAACGCGCGCATGCTGGTGGGCATCAAATCGTCCGGAACGTTGTCGACGGGCTACCTCAACGCCCTCGACTACGCCAAGACGCGGATCCAGGGCGCTGACATGACGCAGATGCTCGACAAGAACGCCCCGCGCGTGCCGATCACCCGCCACCCGGACGTGCGGCGGTCTTTGATCATGCAGAAGGCCTACGCCGAGGGTTTGCGTGCCATCTACCTGTACACCGCGGCTCACCAGGATCCCGTTGTCGCCGCGGCAGTCTCAGGCGCCGACGAAGACATGGCGACCCGGGTCAACGATCTGCTGTTGCCGATCATCAAAGGCGTCGGCTCCGAGCGGGCCTACCAGTACCTGACCGAATCGCTGCAGACACTGGGCGGCTCGGGCTTCCTGCAGGACTACCCGATCGAGCAGTACATTCGGGACGCCAAGATCGACTCGCTCTACGAGGGCACCACGGCGATCCAGGCGCAGGACTTCTTCTTCCGCAAGATCGCGCGCGATAAGGGCGTCGCGCTGGCGCATATCGCCGGGCAGATCCAGTCGTTCATCGACAGCGACGTCGCCGACCAACGGCTGAAAGTGGAGCGCGATTATCTGCGCACCGCGATGGAGGACGTGCAGGCGATAACGGCCACCCTGACCGGCTATCTGATGGGATCGGCTGAAACCCCGACCGAGTTGTACAAGATCGGTTTGGGTTCGGTGCGTTACTTGCTGGCCGTCGGTGATCTGCTGATCGGCTCGCAGCTGCTGTTCCACGCGGAGATCGCGCTGCGGGCACTGGATTCCGGCGCAAAGGGCAAAGAGCAGGCTTTCTACGACGGCAAGATCGCCGCAGCGCAGTTCTTTGCCGCTAACGTGCTGCCTGAGATCACCGCGACGCGCAGCATCTTGGCCCGCACCTCGACCGCATTGATGGACCTCGACGACGACGCGTTCTGACAGCACCGCACCGGTTCGGCTGGCCCTGTTCGGGCTGGGCGGCATGGGGATGCGTCACCTGAAGATTTTTCACGGCCTGGCGCCGTGGGCACACATCACTGCCGTGGCGGATAGCCACCCACCATTTGCCGGACGCGCCGCCGCTATTGTCCCGGCCGCCAAGATTTTTCACGATCCGCTGGACTGCCTGCGCAACGCCGATATCGACGCTGCCGTCGTGGCCACCGCCGACGACACCCACCACGCGATCGTCGACGCGTGCATCGCACGCGGCGTCTATGTGCTGTGCGAAAAGCCGCTGACCCCCTCGGCCGAAGAGTCTCTGCGCCTGGTCGAGGCCGAACGAGTCGGCGGCCGCCGGCTCGTCCACGTCGGCTTCATGCGCCGATACGACGCCGACTACCGGCACATCTACGACACGGCGCGGGCCGGCGGAGTTGGCCAACCCATTTTGATAATCCAACGCCATCACAACCCGTTGGTTTTCAACACCTTTGAGGCACAGCAGCTCATCGCCAGTTCAGCCGCACACGATTTCGCCCTGTTCCGCTGGTTTACCGGCGAGGAGATCAGCGTCGTCAACTGTGCGACCAAAGCCAGCGACGACGGATCGACGGTGACCGTCCTGATCACGCTGACGTCGGAATCCGGCATCCTCGGTGTCGTCGAGGTTGGTCGCGGACCGGGAATGCGATACGACATCGGGCTCGACCTCGTTGGCAGCCGCGGCAGCGTGACCCTGGGCTCGCCGTCTCTGACGGCGCATGCCGCCGTCGATGGTGTGGCAGCGCAGCGTCTGCCCGACGGTTGGATCGAACGGTTCGACGGCGCCTACCGAGCCCAGAACGCCGCCTTTCTGACGGCGGTGGCGAACAATTCGATCGACGGGCCGTCGACCTATGACGGTTACGCCGCCAACGCCGTCGCGACGCCGCACTGGCGGCGTTGAGTACCGGCGGCCCTCAGGCCGTGCACCAGATTCCCGCCAGCGACCTCGGGCACGGGAAGGCGCGGCGGTAATCGAGCCCACCGGTCCGCCGAAGCCCGTCATGCACGAGCGGTGGACCACCTAACATCGGCCCCATGTCGCTACTGAATACCGCTCAGGGACCAATCGATGGCGGTCGAAGCGAGGAGTGATCACCGAATGGCGCAACACAGCGACGCGTGGCCCAGCTTGCGAATCGACGACTGGGTTCCAACGCGGGACACCTTGCATATGTGGACCCAGATTGTCGGCAAGATTCGACTGAGTCATTCCCCTATGGTCAACCACTGGTGGCAAGTGAGCTTTTATGTGACTGCGCGTGGTCTGACCACCTCGGCGATTCCCTACCAGACAGAGACATTCGACATTGAGTTCGATTTTATCGATCACGAGTTGGTGATCCGGAGCAGCATCGGCGCGACCCGTTCGGTGGCGTTGGAACCGAAACCGGTGGCCGAGTTCTATTCGCAGACCATGCACGCACTCGACGAGTTGGGACTGCACACCCGCATCCAGTCACACCCCAACGAGGTAGACCCGGCTTTGCGATTCGCAGAGGACGTCAAGCACGCGTCATACGACCCTGTTGCCGCGCAGTTGTTCTGGCGCCAACTGCTTGCGGCCAGCCGGGTACTCGGGCGCTTCCGGTCCCGCTTCGTCGGAAAAGTCAGTCCCGTGCATTTCTTCTGGGGTGCATTCGATCTCGCGTGCACCAGGTTCTCCGGGCGCCGCGCCCCTCGCCACCCGGGCGGTGCTCCCAATGTCGGAGACTGGGTAATGGTCGAGGGATATTCGCACGAACTGAGCAGCTGCGGGTTCTGGCCGGGCGGCGGTGCGGAAGGTGCTTTCTACGCCTACGCCTATCCCGAACCTGACGGCTTCGCCGAGTATTCGGTGCGGCCCGCAGAAGCCCATTACAGCAAGGATCACGGCGAGTTTCTCCTACCGTACGAGGTGGTGCGGCAGGCAGCCGATCCTGACGAGGTGCTCCTGGCATTTTTGCAGGACAGCTACGAAGCGGAGGCGGTCTGTGCCGGCTGGGACCGTAGCGCGCTCGAAAGCGACCCGGATCGCTGGAAGGCGTATCAAAAGCGCGCATGACAAGCACCGGTCCGGCGAAGCCCGCCATGTGCGAGCACTAGAGCACCTAACATCGGCGCATGTCGCTACTGAATACCGCTCAGGGACCCATCAATACCGCTGACATCGGCGTCACGCTCATGCACGAGCACGTGTTCATCATGACCACCGAGATTGCGCAGAACTACCCCGAAGCGTGGGGCGACGAAGACGCCCGGGTGGCGGACGCCGTCACCCGGCTCAACGAGCTCAAGTCGCGCGGTGTGGACACCATCGTCGACCTCACCGTCATCGGGCTGGGTCGTTACATTCCGCGCATCGCCCGCGTCGCCGCACAGACCGAACTGAACATCGTCGTCGCGACCGGCCTGTACACCTACAACGACATACCCTTCCGGTTCCACTACGAGGGACCGGGCGGGATGCTGGGCGGCCCGGAGATCATGACGGACATGTTCGTCCGCGACATCGAAGAGGGCATCGCCGACACCGGTATCAAGGCGGGGATCCTCAAGTGCGCCACCGACGAGCCCGGCATCACCCCCGGCGTCGAACGGGTGCTGCGTGCCGTGGCGCAGGCGCACAAGCGCACCGGGGTGCCGATCTCCACACACACCCACGCGGGGCTGCGGCGGGGGCTCGAGCAGCAGAAGATCCTCGAAGAGGAGGGCGTCGACCTGAGCCGGGTGATCATCGGCCATTCGGGTGACAGCACGGACGTCGGCTACCTGGAGGAGCTCATCGCCCCCGGTTCCTATCTCGGGATGGACCGGTTCGGTCTCGACGTGCTCTTACCGTTCGAGGAGCGGGTCGGCATCGTGGCGACGATGTGCGAGCGCGGGCACGCCGACAAGATGGTGCTCTCGCACGATGCCAATTGCTACTTCGACGCGCTGCCCGAGGATCTGGCGCCGCAGATGGCGCCGAACTGGCATTACCTGCACATCCACAACGACGTCATTCCCGCATTGAAGGAACGCGGGGTCACCAACGAGCAGC
>DASQSQ010000627.1:0-5498 GCA_035642315.1 Mycobacterium sp. | reverse complement strand
AACACCACCCCCGACGGCGACTACCAGACGTATAAGGCCAACGACGGGGCCTACGTGCGCGACCACTTCTTCGGACGCGACCCGCGCACCAAGGCGCTCGTCGAGCAGATGACCGATTCGGAGATCTGGAACCTCAAGCGCGGTGGCCACGACTACCGCAAGGTCTACGCCGCCTACCGCGCCGCCGTCGACCACAGAGGACAGCCGACCGTCATCCTTGCCAAGACCATCAAGGGCTACTCGCTGGGTGCGCACTTCCAGGGCCGCAACGCAACGCATCAGATGAAAAAGCTTGCGCTGCAGGATCTTAAAGACTTCCGCGACGCCATCCGGATTCCGGTCAGCGATGCCCAGATCGAGGAGGATCCCTACCTGCCGCCGTACTACCATCCCGGTGCCGAAGCCCCGGAGATCCGCTATCTGCTCGATCGGCGCCGCGCGCTTGGCGGCTTCTTGCCCGAGCGGCGCACCAAGCCCAAGGCGCTGACGCTGCCGGGCCGCGATGCTTACAAAGCGCTGAAACAGGGGTCGGGCCACCAGGAGGTGGCCACCACCATGGCGACGGTGCGCACCTTCAAAGAATTATTGCGCGACAAGGAAATTGGGCCCCGCATCGTGCCGATCATCCCTGACGAGGCGCGCACGTTCGGCATGGACTCGTGGTTCCCGTCGTTGAAGATCTACAACCGCCTCGGCCAGCTCTACACCGCCGTGGACGCCGACCTGATGTTGGCGTACAAGGAAAGTGAAGTCGGCCAGATCCTGCACGAGGGCATCAACGAGGCCGGATCCGTCGCCTCGTTCACCGCGGCCGGCACGTCGTATGCGACGCACAACGAGCCGATGATCCCGATCTACATCTTCTATTCCATGTTCGGGTTCCAGCGCACCGGCGACGGCCTGTGGGCGGCGGCCGACCAGATGACGCGCGGCTTCCTGCTCGGCGCCACCGCCGGGCGCACCACGCTGACCGGCGAAGGCCTGCAGCACGCCGACGGCCACTCGCTGCTGCTGGCGGCCACCAATCCGGCAGTGCTCGCCTACGACCCTGCCTTCGCCTACGAGATCGCCTACATCATCGAAAGCGGGCTGGCCCGCATGTTCGGCGAGAACCCGGAGAACGTCTTCTTCTACCTCACCGTCTACAACGAGCCGTATGTGCAGCCGCCGGAGCCGGAGAACTTCGACCCTGAAGGCGTGCTGCGGGGCATCTACCGCTATCTGACGGCCACGGAAAGCCGCGCCAATACGGCCCACATCCTGGCTTCTGGCGTGGCGATGCCCTCGGCACTCAAAGCGGCCGAGATGCTGGCCGCCGAGTGGGACGTCGCCGCCGATGTGTGGTCGGTGACCAGCTGGGGCGAGCTGAACCGCGACGGCATCGCCGTCGAGAAGGAGAAGCTGCGCCACTCGGACCGTCCGGCGGGTCAGGCCTACGTCACGCAAGCCCTGTCCAAATGCTCCGGCCCCATCATCGCCGTGTCGGACTGGATGCGGGCGGTGCCCGAACAGATCCGGCCCTGGGTCCCGGGCAGCTACGTCACCCTGGGCACCGACGGGTTCGGCTTCTCCGACACCCGGCCCGCGGCGCGGCGCTACTTCAACACCGACGCCGAATCTCAGGTGGTCGCGGTGCTGGAAGCGCTGGCGCGCGACGGCCAGATCGACCCGTCAGTGCCGGTCGCGGCCGCGCGCCAGTATCGGATCGACGATGTGCAGGCCGCGCCGGTGCAGACCTCCGATCCCGGTCCGGGCGCCTGATACGGAGTGTCTTTGGCAGAAACATCTAGAAACCTCGCGTAGGTTTTAGGGGTGATTGACAAGCAATCCGCGGCGCCGCGGTCAACGCTCGAGCTGCTGGACAGCGTTCCGGAGTCGCTACTGCGACGGTTGAAGCAGTATTCCGGTCGGTTCTCCACCCAGGCGGTGTCGGCCATGCAGGAAAGGTTGCCGTTCTTCGCCGAGCTGGAAGCCTCCCAGCGGGCCAGCGTGGCGCTGGTGGTGCAGACCGCCGTCGCGAACTTCGTGGAGTGGATGACCGACCCGCACAGCAACGTCAACTACACCGCCCGAGCGTTCGAACTGATGCCGCAGGATCTGACCCGGCGGATGCCGTTGCGCCACTCGGTGGAGATGGTGCGGGTCACCATGGAGTTCTTCGAAGAGGTTGCTCCGCTGCTGACCCGCGATGAGGAGCAGTTGACCGCGCTGACGATGGGGATTCTCAAATACAGCCGCGACCTCGCCTTCAGTGCCGCCACGGCTTACGCCGATGCGGCCGAGGCGCGCGGCACCTGGGACAGCCGTATGGAGGCCAGCGTGGTGGACGCGGTGGTGCGCGGCGACACCGGTCCCGAGCTGCTGTCCCGCGCGGCCGCGCTGAACTGGGACACCACCGCTCCGGCGACGGTGGTGGTGGGAACGCCGGCACCGGGCCGGGAAAGCAACGCCAGCCAGGATGTCCGGGATATCGCCGCAAACCATGGCCGCGCCGCGCTCACCGACGTGCACGGCACCTATCTGGTGGCGATCGTGTCGGGCCAGTTGACGCCGACAGAGAAGGTCTTTGGCCATTTGCTGGACGCCTTCTCCGACGGTCCGGTGGTGATCGGCCCGACGGCGCCGATGCTGACCGCCGCCTACCACAGCGCCAGCGAGGCCATCTCCGGGATGAATGCCGTGGCCGGCTGGCGGGGAGCACCGCGGCCCGTGCCGGCGCGCGAACTACTGCCCGAGCGGGCCCTGATGGGCGACGCGTCGGCGATCGCGGCGTTGCACACCGATGTAATGAGGCCTCTTGCTGACGCGGGTCCCACCCTCACCGAGACCCTGGACGCTTATCTCGACTGCGGCGGTGCGATCGAGGCCTGCGCCCGGAAGTTGTTCGTTCATCCAAACACCGTGCGCTACCGACTGCGGCGTATCGCCGACTTCACGGGCCGCGATCCCACCCAGCCGCGCGACGCTTATGTCCTCCGGGTGGCCGCGACCGTGGGCCACCTCGCGTACCAGGCACAGCAGTCCAGCGTCGCCAGCGACATTGTGACGCCCGTCACGCCGATCGTGGAAAAGGACCTGGTCGCGCCCTCGAAGACGATCGCCACCGGCTGACAGATTGCGGCGCGATATCGAATACGTCGCATCGCGTGCGTTTTTGTAGAGTTTCCACAAAAACATAAGACAAGGTTCATAATCCGCTACACGGCGCAAAACCGTCTTCACAGTGTTCCCTTAAGAACGTGATTGCGTTACTTGCGCCCGGACAGGGGTCGCAGACCGAGGGGATGTTGTCGCCGTGGCTGGAACTGCCCGGCGCCGCGGACCGGCTGTCGCCATGGTCGACGGCCAGCGGTCTGGACCTCGCTCGCCTGGGCACCACCGCCTCGACCGAGGAGATCACCAATACCGCGATCGCCCAGCCGTTGATCGTTGCCGCCACGCTGCTGGCTCACCAGGAGCTGACCGGGCGGGGGCTATTGGCCGGCAAAGAGTTCGTCGTAGCCGGCCACTCCGTCGGTGAAATCGCCGCCTACGCGATCGCCGGTGTGATCTCCGCCGACGACGCCGTCGCTCTGGCCGCCACCCGTGGCGCGGAGATGGCCAAGGCCTGCGCCAACGAGCCGACGGGAATGTCCGCCGTTCTCGGCGGTGACGAAGTCGAGGTGCTGGCCCGCCTCGAGCAGCTCGACCTGGTTCCCGCCAACCGCAACGCCGCCGGCCAGATCGTGGCCGCCGGTCGTTTGACCGCGTTGGACAAGCTTGCCGAAGACCCGCCGGAGAAGGCCCGGGTGCGTGCGCTGGGCGTCGCCGGAGCGTTCCACACCGAATTCATGGCGTCCGCCCTCGACGGTTATGCCGAAGCGGTGCAGCACATCGAAGCATCCGCGGAGCCGACCGCCGTGCTGTTGTCCAACCGCGACGGGCAGCCGGTTTCGTCGGCCGGCGACGCCATCGAGAAGCTGGTCGCGCAGTTGACCCGCCCGGTGCGGTGGGATTTGTGCAGCGAGACTTTGCGTCAGCGAGAGGTCAAGGCGATTGTCGAGTTCCCGCCTGCAGGCGCACTGAGCGGCATCGCCAAGCGTGAACTTCGCGGGGTACCGACGCACGCCGTCAAGACTCCCGCAGACCTGGATGGTTTGGCAGAGCTGTAAAACCCGGCCGCAAGGTCAGATCACCAAACCCGTCCGCCCACAACGAAATATGCACGTCAAATCAGCAGTTAAACAACACATTACGAAGGGAACTGAACGTGACTGTCAGTCAGGAAGAAATCATCGCCGGTATCGCCGAGATCATCGAAGAGGTCACCGGTATCGAGCCCTCGGAGATCACCCCGGAGAAGTCGTTCGTCGACGACCTGGACATCGACTCGCTGTCGATGGTGGAGATCGCGGTGCAGACCGAGGATAAGTACGGCGTCAAGATCCCCGACGAGGACCTGGCCGGGCTCCGCACCGTCGGTGACGTTGTGAGCTACATCCAGAAGCTCGAGGAAGAGAACCCCGAGGCCGCCCAGGCGCTGCGCGCAAAGCTCGAGACCGAGAACCCCGAGGCGGTCGCGCACGTCAAGTCGAGGCTGGAAGCGGACCACCAGTGACCAAACCTTCCACTGCTAACGGCGGTTACCCCAGCGTTGTGGTAACCGCTGTTGCGGCGACGACTTCGATCGCGCCGGACATCGAGAGCACGTGGAAGGGTTTGCTGGCCGGGGAGAGCGGCATCCGCGTGCTCGAAGACGAGTTCGTGACCAAATGGGACCTACCCGTCAAGATCGGTGGGCACCTCAAGGAATCCGTCGACGCCCACATGAGTCGACTGGACTTGCGTCGCATGTCCTACGTCCAGCGGCTGGCCAAGTGGCTCAGCGGTCAGCTCTGGGAGAACGCAGGTAGCCCCGAAGTTGATCCCGACCGTTTCGCGGTCGTGGTCGGCACGGGTCTGGGCGGCGCCGAGCGGATCGTCGAAAGCTACGACCTGATGAACGAGGGCGGCCCCCGCAAGGTGTCGCCGCTGGCCGTGCAGCAGATCATGCCCAACGGCGCCGCTGCGGTCGTGGGCCTGCAGCTCGGCGCCCGCGCCGGGGTGATGACCCCGGTGTCGGCGTGTTCGTCGGGCTCGGAAGCCATCGCGCACGCGTGGCGGCAAATCGTGATGGGGGACGCGGACTTCGCGGTCTGCGGCGGCGTCGAGGGCCCGATTGAGGCCCTGCCCATCGCTGCGTTCTCGATGATGCGCGCCATGTCGACCCGCAACGACGATCCCGAAGGCGCGTCCCGTCCGTTCGATAAGAACCGTGACGGCTTCGTGTTCGGCGAAGCGGGTTCGTTGATGGTCATCGAGACCGAGGAGCACGCCAAGGCGCGCGGCGCCAAGCCGCTGGCCCGGTTGATGGGTGCCGGCATCACGTCGGACGCCTTCCACATGGTGGCGCCTGATCCCAACGGCCTGCGGGCCGGACGGGCGATGACCCGCTCGCTGGAGCTTGCGGGCTTGTCGCC
>DASQSQ010000626.1:0-2169 GCA_035642315.1 Mycobacterium sp. | reverse complement strand
ATCAGAAACCCAGCCGCGACGGTGACCGCAAACCCAGGCGCCGGAAGTGCCCGCGGCCAAACCAACGCGTTTGGAGGCGCAACCGTTGACGTGCGCGCAGGGCGCCGACGTCCGGGCGACATCTGTTCAGTATGTATCGTTCGGACGTTCAGCAAAGCCCCTGCCGTTGCTTTTTTGAAATTTCCGGATGCCGCGCGGCGATCTTTTCCCTCATAGTGCAAACGCCGTCGACGTGGTCGCCAACCTGGCTGGTGACATGCCCCGCCGGGGCGCCTGATCCTGATACTGCACACCGGGCGAGCCGATCAGCGCCCGCCCGGGCGCGACGCAGTGGATACGGTAATGGCTAGCGCGCAGCCGCAGTAGGCTCACGCGGTGGCGGAAACGTCCTACGCATCCTGCGGCGATCTGAAACTGGCCTATCAGGTATTCGGCGACGGTCCCGTCGAGCTCGTCTGCATCCCGCCGTTCGTCAGCCACGTCGAGTTGTTTTGGACGTTGCCCGAATACAAGGCGTTCTTCGAGCGTCTCAGTACCTTCTGTCGCGTCGTCGTGTTCGATAAGGCCGGGGTCGGGTTGTCGGACCCGGTCCCGAAGGTTCGCTCGGTGGATGATCGAGCGGCCGAAATCGAGGCCGTCATGGACGCCGTTGGCTTCGGAAAGGCCGCCCTCTTCGCCTTGAGCGAGGGTGGCCCGGCCGCCATTGTCTGGGCAGCACGCCGGCCGGAGCGAACGCGGGCGTTGATCCTCCACGGCACGTACGCCTACTTAGGCGGTCTTGAATGGGACGACTTAGATCGCGGCCCGGCCGAGGTCCGGGCGCGTATCCTTCGCGAACTGGGTGAGAACTACACGCCGTCGACGCAGCAGATCGTGCGCTGGCAAGAATTCGGCGACGCTGTCCGCTCGGATTGGGGCGACGGTAGGGCAGTCAAGTGTCTGGTGCCGTCGGTTCGGTCGATCCGCCAGCTCGGAATGTTGGAGCGGATGTGCGCGAGCCCCGGAATGGCACGGGCGACCGTCGAAGCGTCGTTCGGCATCGATGTGCGGCCGATCTTGCCGACTCTCAATGTCCCGACCCTTATCGTCCACGCCCGCGGAGACCCCGGGGTGCCGGTGCAGGACGGCCGATACCTCGCCGACCACATTTCTGGGGCACAAATCCTGGAGGTCGAGGGCGTGGACCATGCGCCCTGGTTCACCGATCCCGAAAGGACCACGGCGGCGATCGAGGAGTTCCTTACCGGCAGCCATGCAGCGCCGCCACCGTCGCGTCGCGCCCTGCGCACCGTGTTGTTCACCGATATGGTCGCCTCGACCCAACACGCCGCGGCGGCGGGCGACGAGCGGTGGCGTGCGGTGCTGCGCCGCTTTGATGAAATCACGCGCGAGCTTACGCAACGGTTCGAAGGCACGGTGGTCAAGAGCACCGGCGACGGCCACCTCGCCACGTTCGACGGTCCGACGCAGGCCATCCGCTGCGCCGAGGCCCTGCGCGCGGACGCCGAGACCCTGAGCATCCAGATCCGCGCTGGCATCCACACCGGCGAATGCGAGCTTCTGGACACCGACATCGGGGGAATCGCGGTACACATCGCGGCGCGGATCCTCGGCCACGCGGGTGCCGGCGAAATTCTTGTCTCCCGCACCGTGCGTGACCTCGTCATCGGCTCGGGCACGGGCTTTGACGACCGCGGCAGCGTCGAGCTGCGAGGTGTGCCCGGCATTTGGCAACTGCTGGCGGTCGACCCGCGCGGTGCGCGGGCAGGGACGGCTGAGGCTGCACTGGCGTCAATGCCTACCCCCGGCCCTCGCACCGCGATGCGCCGGTCGGACCGCGCCGTGGAGGTCATGGCCAGACGGACACCGTGGATCCTGCGCGGGGTGGCCCGCCTGGCCCCGGCAGCCGACCGCAGATGAGCAGAGATGCGTTGAGCCGCAACGCGGTTTACGCCCCTCGCACCGTACGGAATGGCCACTGTTACAACGTAAAAGCCGGGTTACGAACGGGCCTCGGTCTTGGCCTCGGAACCTGGAATGTCCTTCGCGTAATCTGCCATTCCACGGTGCGTGCGCTCAGGAACAATTCGGCACCGAGCTCGGGGTTGGTGCGCCGCGTCCGCGCGAGCTGAGCGATTTGATGTTCTTGCGGCGTCAGTTCGGCGCTCG
>DASQSQ010000625.1:0-2122 GCA_035642315.1 Mycobacterium sp. | reverse complement strand
TTCGGTCAGCCCGGTGTCTTTCACCAGCACCTCGACTACCTTGGCGCCGAAGCCGTCGGGAGCGTTGAGACCGGTGCCCACCGCGGTGCCGCCGATTGCCAGCTCACCCAGTCGGGGCAGCGTCGCTTTCACCCGCTCGATGCCGGCCTCGATTTGGCGGGCGTAGCCGGAGAACTCCTGGCCGAGGGTGACCGGGACGGCGTCCATCAGGTGTGTGCGGCCCGACTTCACCACGGTGTGCCATTCGCGGGCTTTGTCGGCCAGCGCGTCGTGCAGCACCTGGAGTGCTGGGATCAGATGGCGCACAGCGGCTTCGGTGGCCGCGATGTGGGTGGCGGTCGGGAAGGTGTCGTTGGACGACTGGGACATGTTGACGTCGTCGTTGGGATGCACGGTCACGCCGTTGGCCGCCGCGATTGACGCGATCACCTCGTTGGTGTTCATGTTCGAGCTGGTGCCCGAGCCGGTCTGGAAGACGTCGATGGGGAACTGGTCGTCATGCTTGCCGTCGGCGATTTCATTGGCGGCGGCGATGATCGCTGCGGCCTTGTCGGCTGCCAGCAAGCCGAGGTCCTTGTTCACCTGCGCGCACGCGCCTTTCAGCAGGCCGAGCGCCCGGATTTGAGTGCGCTCCAGGCCGCGGCCCGAGATCGGGAAGTTCTCCACCGCCCGCTGAGTCTGGGCGCGCCACAACGCTTTCGCCGGTACCCGGACCTCTCCCATGGTGTCGTGTTCGATGCGGTACTCGGCGTCCTCGCCCATGAATGGAGTTCCTCTTCCTCGGGGATTTATGGCAGTGGGTATGCGGCGCTGCTGTCGCCGGTGAAGTCGATGGCCGAGTATTCGTTGAGTTTGGCCAGCCGGTGGTAGGCCTCGACCATCCGCAGCGTGCCGGACTTCGACCGCATCACGATCGACTGGGTGGTGCAGCCGCCGGGCTGATAGCGCACACCCTTGAGCAGGTCGCCGTCGGTGACGCCGGTGGCGCAGAAGAAGACGTTATCCCCGGACACCAGATCCTCGGTGCTCAGAACCTGGTCGAGGTCGTAGCCGGCGTCGAGTGCCTTCTGACGTTCTTCGTCGTCCTTGGGCGCCAGCTGGGCCTGGATCTCCCCGCCCATGCAGCGGATCGCAGCCGCGGTGATGATGCCCTCCGGGGTGCCGCCGATGCCGGCCAGCATGTCGGTGCCGGAGCCCGGTCGGCACGCGGAGATCGCGCCGGCCACGTCGCCGTCGGTAATCAGCCGGATGCGTGCGCCGGTGGTGCGGACGTCGTGAATCAGCTGCGCGTGCCGCGGCCGGTCCAGAATGCACACCGTCATGTCGGGTATCGACAAGCCCTTGACCTTGGCGACCGCCCGGATGTTGTCGGCGATCGGCGCGGTGATGTCGAGCACGTGAGCGGCATCGGGCCCGACGGCGATCTTGTTCATGTAGAACACCGCCGACGGATCGAACATCGAGCCGCGATCGGCCACCGCGAGCACCGAGATGGCGTTGGGCATGCCCTTGCTCATCAGCGTGGTGCCGTCGATCGGGTCGACGGCGAAGTCACAGTCCGGGCCGTCGCCGTTGCCGACCTCCTCGCCGTTGTAGAGCATCGGCGCTTCGTCTTTCTCGCCTTCGCCGATCACCACGACACCGCGCATCGAGACCGAGTTCACCAGCTGGCGGATCGCGTCGACGGCGGCCTTATCACCACCTTCCTTGTCGCCGCGACCCACCCAGCGTCCGGCGGCCATGGCGCCGGCTTCGGTGACCCGGACCAGCTCCAAAGCGAGGTTGCGGTCGGGGGCTTCACGTCGGCTCTCGGCCTGGGGGGTCATGCGGAGATTGTCCCAGAAGCGGGTTGCCGCTCGGGAGCTGGGATACTCGTGATTGTGACAACGCAGCCGGAGCCGACGGCCAGACCGGCCAAGCCCCGGCTGTTGCAGGACGGCCGGGATATGTTCTGGTCGATCGCGCCGCTGGTCGTCGCGTGCGTCATCTTGGCGGGCATGGTCGGGATGTGCACGTTTGCCCCCGGCGGAACCAACCGCGGGCCGGTGCCCTCCTACGACGCGGGCAGCGCGCTACGGGCCGACGCACAGACTTTTGCGTTCCCGGTCCGGCTGCCACGCCT
>DASQSQ010000624.1:0-2055 GCA_035642315.1 Mycobacterium sp. | reverse complement strand
TGCGCGAGGGCAGTATGTGGACCCAAGAGCTCTGCAACATATGGTGTTTGGTCACGTCGTCGACATGGCCGTGGAAGGTCACTGCGTCGGAAATGCCGAGGTTTTGCGCTTGGTCGACGAGTCGCTGCCGCCACCATCCGTCGCCGACAATGTCGAGGTGCAGACCCGGTATCCGCGGCCGCAGTTGTGCGACTGCTTCCAGCGCGTCCTCGATGTGCTTGTGCGGCACCAGCCTGGAGAGCACTACCACCCGCGGCACGGCCGAGCGGGGGCCGGACAACGACTGCGCCGGCGCCTCGTCGAGGCCGTTACGCACCACCGCGATCCGCTCGTTGTCCACGCCGAGTGCGACCAGATCACGAGCCGACGGCAGCGATACCGTCAGGTACTGATTACGCCGGTTCAATCGTGGCGACAACCTCGACTCGATGAACCAGCCGAGCCGACCCAGCACTGGCCCGGCCACCGGCCACTGCTCGCGGTGGCAATGGTGCACCAACACCACCACCCGCCGGCCGTACACCAGCCGGGCCAGAAACGGCAAACCGTTTTGCGTATCGACCACCACATCGGGTTGCACTCGCCGCAGCGGCCCGAGCCCGAACCGGGCTGCGGCCATCATCAGCAACGCCCACAAATACACCGAGTAGTGCCCACCCGCGCGACTGATCCGCACGCCGTCGACCACTTCATGTCGTGACGCACCTGGATAGCGGGCGGTGTGCAATGTGACGGCAATGCCCGATGCGGCCAGCTGCGCGCCGATGCGCTGCAAGTAGCCTTCGCTGCCGCCGCCCTGCGGGTGCCCGGTGTCGCGCCAGCACAAGAGCAGCACAGAGCTCAGCTGACGGTGCGCGGCAGACATGGGTCAACAGCCTAACCCGGCGACGATACGCGCGCAGAGCGGCGGGAATGCGTAGGGTGTGGCGGTGGCCGGCGCCCCGCATATCACTGATGTGTTCGCGCGGCGGGCAACACTCACCCGATCGGTGCGCCTGCTGTCGGAGTTCCGCTACGAGCAGCCCGACCCGGCACGGTTCTACCGCGTACTGGCAGCCGACACCGCGACGATGATCGGTGACCTCTGGCGGGCCGGACACGGCGAGCCTCCGGTTGGCCGCACGTTGCTCGACATCGGTGGCGGTCCCGGATATTTCGCGGCAGCGTTTGCCGATTCCGGTGTCCGCTACATAGGCGTCGAACCGGACCCGAGCGAGATGCACGCGACCCGAACGGCTCTCGCCGGGGCGGGGAATACAGAGGACACGTTCGTCCAAGCATCGGGCATGGCGCTGCCATTCGCCGATGACTCGGTGGACATCTGCCTGTCGTCTAATGTCGCCGAACACGTGCCGCGGCCGTGGCAACTCGGTGGCGAGATGCTGCGGGTAACCAAGCCGGGCGGGCTGGCCGTGCTGTCCTACACCGTCTGGCTAGGCCCGTTCGGTGGGCACGAGATGGGCCTGACCCACTACCTGGGGGGCGCCCGCGCCGCCGCCCGCTACACCCGCAAACACGGTCATCCGGCAAAAAACAACTATGGGTCGTCGTTGTTCGCTGTTTCCGCCGCCGACGGTCTGACCTGGGCCGCGAGTACCGGTGCCGCGGTTGGCGCATTTCCTCGCTACCACCCGCGATGGGCGTGGTGGCTGACATCCGTGCCGGCGCTGCGTGAGTTCCTGGTGAGCAATCTGGTGTTGGTACTCCGACCGCGATAAGCCCGCAAAAGCCGCTGCAATTAGTTGACTGAAACATGTTCTCGTTTTGCGGTCGGCTTGGGTAGGGTGGCGCCATGAGCGACATCAAGACCGAATACAACAAGCTTTTCATCGGCGGCAAATGGACCGAACCGTCGACATCCGAAATCATCGAGGTGCATTCCCCGGCCACCGGCGAGTACGTCGGCAAGGTGCCGATGGCAGCAGCGGCCGACGTTGATGCCGCGGTTGCCGCGGCCCGGGATGCATTCGACAACGGCCCCTGGCCCTCGACGCCGCCGAAGGAGCGCGCGGCCGTCATTGCCAACGCGCTCAAGCTGATGGAAGAGCGCAAGGA
>DASQSQ010000623.1:0-3489 GCA_035642315.1 Mycobacterium sp. | reverse complement strand
ATGCGTGCGCGGGCAGCAGCACCTGCAGCATCGCGAACACACCCGTTCCCAGCGCCAGGCCCAGTGCCAGCCCGACCTGCGGGGCGCTGCCGTAAATGCCGCGGCGATCGTCCGGGCTGTGCTCAACGGCCAACAACATCGCGCCGGCCCACTCCCCGCCCAGGGCGAAGCCCTGGATGATCCTCAGCGTCAGCAGGAGCACCGGCGCCAGGGCGCCAACTTGGGCGGCGGTCGGCAGCGCTCCCATCAGGCTGGTCGCGCCGCCCATCAACAGCATGGTCAGGGCCAGGCTGCGTTTGCGTCCGATCCGGTCGCCGATATGGCCGAACACGAAGCCGCCAATCGGGCGCATGACGAAGCCGACGGCGAATGTGGCGAAGGCCAGCACCGTGCCCAGCGTCGAGCTTTGCGACGGAAAGAACGCGTGGTTGAACACGATGGTGGCGGCCGTGGCGTAGAGGAAAAAGTCGTACCACTCGACGGTCGTGCCCACCAGGCTGGCCACCAGCACGGTGCGCCGCTCACCTCGGTCGTGTGCTGCGGTCTCGTCACCCCCGGACGGCGCCGGGTCGGTTATCGCGCTGGTTGGCGCGTCAAGAAGCACTGACGTCCCCGACGTGCGGCAGGAACGCCGACCGGACAGGTTCCTTCGCTCGGCCTAAATCGGCGGCGTCACCCAGCAGACCGCGCTGGGCAAGGATGGGCCGTATCCCCTCGCCGAAGATGTACGCCTCCTCCAGGTGCGGGTAGCCGGACAGGATGAAGTGCTCCAAGCCCAGCTCGGCGTACTCGGTGATCCGGTCGGCGACCTCCTGGTGCGAACCGACCAGGGCGGTGCCCGCCCCGCCGCGAACCAGGCCCACTCCGGACCACAGGTTCGGATAGATCTCCAGTCGTCGAGCATCCGCGCCGCCGCCGAAATCACCGCCGCCGCCGTGCAATTCGCGCATGCGGCGTTGACCCTCGGACTCCGAGCGCGCCAGCGATTGCTGGGCGGCGGCCACGGTCTGCGGATCCAGGGCGCTCAGCAGCCGCTGCGCCTCCGCCCACGCCTGTCCGCTGGTGTCCCGGGAGATGACGTGCAGCCGGATGCCGTAGCTCAGTTGCCGGCCCTGGGCGGTGGCCAGGCCGCGGATCCAGTCCAGCTTCTCGCCGACCTGTGTGGGCGGCTCGCCCCAGGTCAGGTAGGTGTCGGCGAAGCGGGCCGCGATCCGGCCGGCGTCCGGCGATGAGCCGCCGAAGAACACCGCCGGCAGTGGATCGGGGCGGCGCGCCAACGACGCCTGCTCGACGCGCAGGTGTTCACCGGCCACGGTTACCGGGTCCTCGGACGTCCACAACCGGCGGACGATGTCGAGGAACTCACCACACCGCTCGTAGCGGGCCTGTTTCGGCAGAAAGTCGCCGAACGCCCGCTGCTCGATGCTCTCGCCGCCAGTGACCACGTTCAGCAGCAGGCGCCCCTGCGACTGCCACTGAAAGGTGGCCGCCATCTGCGCGGCCAGCGTCGGGCTGATCAGCCCCGGACGGAACGCCACCAGGTACTTCAGCGTCTCGGTACTGCCGATCAGCATGGCGGTGCTCAGCCAGGCGTCTTCGCACCAAAGACCGGTGGGGGTGAGCACCGCTTCGAAACCGTTGATCTCGGCGGCCTGGGCGAGCTGGATGAGGTAGCGCAGATCGGCCGGCCGATCGCCACGCATGGTGTCGCCGTGACCACCGGCGATCAGGTTGCGTGAGTCCCCGTAGGTAGGCAGGAACCAATGAAAATGCAGAGGACGTATTGACACGCTAGTTGTTTATGCCTGCTGGCGACCGTCACCAACAGGCTTGCAACCACGGTGATTACAACGGGGTCCCTGACCGCGCGGTCAAAAGCGCCTGAACAACGTGCGAACTCGAGCTTGACATCAGCTGGAGTGGTGGCGAATATATCGGGGCGATACTATTACGCGAGGCTGTTCGCCGACATATACGTCGTTGTAACGGACTGAGCAAACAGAGCAAAGGAGGTGACTCGGTGCTGGAGCTCGCCATCCTGGGACTCTTGCTCGAGTCGCCGATGCATGGCTACGAACTGCGCAAACGGCTGACCGGTCTGCTCGGGGCGTTCCGGGCGTTTTCCTACGGCTCGCTTTACCCCGCGCTGCGACGGATGCAGGCGGATGGGCTGATCGCCGAGAACGCCGCCCCGGCCGGGACACCGGTGCGGCGTGCCCGGCGCGTTTACGAGTTGACCGATGACGGCCGGAAGCGGTTCAGCGAGTTGGTAGCCGACACCGGTCCGCATAACTACACCGACGACGGCTTCGGCGTGCACCTGGCATTTTTCAACCGCACGCCGGCCGAGGCGCGGATGCGGATCTTGGAAGGGCGTCGTCGCCAGGTAGAAGAACGTCGGGAAGGCCTGCGTGAAGCAGTGGCGCGGGCCAGTAGCTCCCTCGACCGCTACACCCGCCAGCTACATCAACTCGGGCTGGAGTCGAGCGAACGGGAAGTGAATTGGCTCAACGAGCTGATCGCCGCCGAACGCATCGCGCAGGGCCGCGCTGAGCAGGCCTAGGCCAGGCTAAACCCACCAAATACAACCAGATCACGACACATACACAGTTAAGGAGAACGCCGCATGAGTGAGCACAAGCCGCCACAGGCGCCGGCAGCGCAGCCCGAGGTTCGGGTTGCCATCGTCGGCGTCGGCAATTGCGCGTCCTCGCTGGTTCAAGGCGTGCAGTACTACTACGACGCCGACGCGAACAGCACCGTGCCCGGCTTGATGCACGTGAAGTTCGGCCAGTACCACGTGCGCGACGTGAAGTTCGTCGCCGCGTTCGACGTGGACGCCAAGAAGGTCGGGTTCGACCTCTCCGAGGCGATTTTCGCGTCGGAGAACAACACCATCAAGATCGCCGACGTGCCGCCCACCAACGTGACGGTGCAGCGCGGCCCGACCCTCGACGGCATCGGCAAGTACTACGCCGACACCATCGAGGTGTCCGACGCGGAGGCGGTCGAAGTGGTCAAGGTGCTGCGGGACGCCGAGGTCGACGTGCTGGTCTCCTACCTGCCGGTGGGCTCCGAAGAGGCTGACAAGTTCTATGCCCAGTGCGCGATCGACGCCGGGGTGGCCTTCGTCAACGCGCTGCCGGTGTTCATCGCGTCCGACCCGGTGTGGGCCAAGAAGTTCACCGATGCCGGGGTGCCGATCGTCGGTGACGACATCAAGAGCCAGGTCGGTGCGACGATCACCCACCGCGTGATGGCCAAGCTGTTCGAGGACCGCGGTGTGCAACTGGACCGCACCATGCAGCTCAACGTCGGCGGCAACATGGACTTCCTCAACATGCTCGAGCGCGAGCGGCTGGAGTCGAAGAAGATCTCCAAGACCCAGGCCGTCACGTCGAATGTGCAGCGGGAGTTCAAGACCAGGGACGTGCACATCGGCCCGTCCGACCACGTCGGCTGGCTCGACGACCGCAAGTGGGCTTACGT
>DASQSQ010000622.1:0-13485 GCA_035642315.1 Mycobacterium sp. | reverse complement strand
GGTGTATTTCGTGAACGGTTTGAGCGCCGCGACGGCGTCCATCGATTGATGGGTGCGCTTGAGCCGGTCGGCGCGGGCGACGGCCCCGCAGATCGCGACCATGGGGTCCTGCTCGGTGGTCGCCGTGATCAGGCCGGTGGCCAAATTGGTGGTACCCGGTCCCGACGTCACCAACGCCACGCCGGGCGTCCCGGTGAGCCGGCCGACCGCGGCCGCCATGAACGCCGCGTTCTGCTCGTGGCGGCAAACCACCAGCTGCGGGCCGACATCGGCCAGAGCGTCATAGACGGGGTCTATCTTGGCCCCCGGCACACCGAAAATGTATTGAACGCCGTATGCGGAGAGCGTCTCGAGCACGCGTTGGGCAGCTCGCACGTCGCTTTCACTCACGTCATTCTCCCTCGGTGCGGCGGATCTGGGTGTCGAGGTCGGCCTTGTTCAGTTCGGCGGCAAGGAATTCCGGGGTGCGCGGCAGGCTCAAGTGCAGATCGGCGCGGAGGCAGATCTCCACTCTGCCGCGGATTAACCGGTAGTCGAGGGCGTGTCCGCCGTGGTGACGCTCGGCGTCGACGAAATGGGAATGGTAGCCGGCCACCGAAATTCCTTGCTCGTAGTCGGGCATCCGGAATCCGGCCAGCGTGCCGGTCACGTCGGTGAAGGTCAACTCCTGCTGGTCTTCGGTCGCCTCGGTGAACGGTCGGTAGGGCCGCTGTTGTTCGGTCACCGTGCGGGTACGGATCACGCTGAAATCACCGGTGACACGCACAGCGACGATCAGGTTCGTGCTCGGCAGCGACTCGTCGATGCGCGCTTTGAGCTCGGCGCGGTCGACCGGCGCGGACACGTCGAATGTGCGGTCGGGACTGAACCACGTGACAACGGCGAACGGGCTACGTTGCTCCGGATCGGCGACACTAGCACTGCCGTCGCCGCGCAATTGATAGCAGACCCCATCGACCACCAGCATTTCGCCGTCGAGGCCATTGAAGGTGCCCAGGCCAAAGTCACCGTGCCGCAACAGCTCCCGGATGGTGACGTCGCCGTCGTAGACGCCGTCGAGCAACGCGCCCATCGTCGAGGTCTGGTAAACCTCGCTGCCATGGCGATGCGTGAGCATCGCGCGCATCCAACCGCGCAGGACGCTCGCTGCAGA
This sequence comes from Mycobacterium sp., assembly GCA_035642315.1. Lineage (GTDB taxonomy): Bacteria > Actinomycetota > Actinomycetes > Mycobacteriales > Mycobacteriaceae > Mycobacterium. The sequence continues at coordinate 12,332 of DASQSQ010000622.1, read as the reverse complement.
CTCGGCTGGATCAAAAGCCACGGTAGGTCTCCCCGCAGAGTGCTGGTGGTATGCGCCAGAGCAGTAAGGATTGTTTCGCTCATTCGCCGCGTCGTCAACGCGGAGTCGCATCAGCTCTACCATCCACTCATGGCGATCTGGCCGGTCCGGTGGGCGGTGGAGCGGTTGCGCACCAAGGACCCGGACCGCGATGGGTTGCGACGGGCCATCCGTGCGGCGGTCGTGGTGCCGCTCGCGGCCGGGTTGGCCCGAGTTCTTGTCGGCGGCACGGCTACCCCACTGTTTGCGGCGCTTGGCGCCTATTGGCTGATGGTGGTTACCGACTTCCCAGGTAACCGGCAAAACCGCGCGGTGGCCTACCTCGGCCTGGGCCTCAACGGAAGCATCCTGATTGTCCTGGGCACCTTGGTTACTCGCGTGGCGTGGCTGGCGGTGATGCTCACCTTGATCCTCGGGGCGGCGGTGACCATGGCGGGCGCGCTCAGCGAGACGATGTCGGCCGGTCAACGCACGACATTGCTGTGCTTCGTCTGGCCGGTATGTACACCGGTCGGGCCGGCGGGCGAGCGGCTGCTCGGTTGGCTGATCGCCCTCGCGCTGTGTGCGCCGGCGTCGTTGTTCCTGCTCCCCCCACGGCATCACGACGCGCTGCGCCGCAATGCGGCACGGGTGTGTGCCGCGCTGGCCGACCGGATCGAGGGCAGCGGGTCGACGGCTGAGGTGTCCACCTCGATGGACAGGCTGCGCGCCACCTTCTTGGCGGCCGGCTCTCGCCCGGTTGGGCTGACGGCGGGCAGTCGGGCATTGATGCGTGTCGTCGACCACCTGGGCTTGGTCAGCGAACGCATCGATGACGACACCGCAGTCGCGTTGGGCCCGGTGCGGCAGCCGGCCGTCGACGTGATGCGTTGCTGCGCACGAGTGCTCGACGCGTCACACTTGACCGACCGAGCCGCGAGGAGGGCGGCCCTGGACCAGGCACTGCCGCGATTGCAGTCGCTGGCACGAGGTCGCTACCGCGACGACGTCGGACTGGTGCTCAGTGCGCCGGACGACGCGGCAGCAATCGCAATTGGCCGCCGATTGCTGACCTGTCGGGTGATCGCGACAACCATTCGTCTGGCCGGCAGCCTGATTGCTGCGGCGGCAGCGGCCGACGCCCGACCGGTGTGGGCGCGAGCCTTGGGCTTACGACTGCCGCCGACCGGTTTCGGCGATCGGATAGTGCCCGAGACCGTCACCATCACCGCCGTCCCGGCCGGGTTTCTGCGCACCCATTCCGTCGTGGCGCGCAACAGCGTGCGCACCGGCGTCGGGTTGGCGCTGGCCGTCGCCGTCAGCCATCTCTTCCCGGTGCTGCACGGCTTCTGGGTTGTCCTGGGAACGATGGCGGTGCTCGCGAGCAGCGCGCTCGTCACGAGAACCAAAATGGTTCAAGCCGTGACGGGCGCCGCCGTCGGCGTCACCGTCGCCGCGGTGCTCATCGCCGCTTTCACCATCGCCCCGGCGGCGCTGTGGTCGCTGCTGCCAATCGCGGTGTTCGGATCGGCCTACCTGCCGCGGCTGTTCTCCTTCGCGGTTGCTCAGGCCGTGACCACGTTGACAACGTTGATCATCCTCGACCTGATGATCCCGACCGGTTGGCGAATCGGTCTGCTGCGCATCGAAGACGTCGTAATGGGCGCCGGGGTGGGCATGGTCGTATCGCTGCTGCTGTGGCCGAGGGGCGCGATAACCGCGATGTCTGCCGTGATCCGTGCCGCACTCGACGTCAATGTGCCCTATCTGCGCGCGGCCGTGCGGCGTGTCACCCGGGACAGTTCAGACGAAAAAGAATCGCATCTGCATGCGCTCAGCCGCGAAGCGATGGTGGTCAGCCGATCCGTCGACGATGCTGTCCGCCAATACCTTTCGGAAACCGGCAGCGGGGCCAATCTGCGGACCCCGGTGGTCAGGTCGGCGAACCGGGCGATGTTGGTGCGGACCGCGGGAGACATGATCGCCGATATCAAGATGTTGCCACCGTCGGGTACGTACCCATTCACCCGCGCATTGTTGGAGACCCATGCGGACTCACTTGGCGATCGGCTGGCCGGGCGGCGTGATGCGGTCGAACATCCCATCACCGAGGAATTCGTTCGATCGTTGCGCACCGAGGCGACCGGGGAGAGCATGGCTGTCGAAGCCGCGCAGCCTCTCGTCGCCGTGGCAGCCAACCTTGCCGAACTCGAGTCGGTTTCGTTTCCGACGTCGGATGCCGCCGAAACCGACCGCTCGCCACTCGAGCGAGAGCGCTACCCGGTAATGCGGTCCGGTCGCGAATAAACATTCATCGAGTCGCCGCGTCCACAGCAATGGGCAATTGGTCACGTATCTGGCAGCTTGCGACTCCGCCCCGTCCTACTATCCTGAGACCAATGTGCTGGTGCCGTTGGACAGCGTCGCAGAGCTCAGTGATACCCCAACTTCCAAGGGCGTTTTCGTGCGGTTCGAGCCCGCAGCGCCATCGTGATTGCGAGGTGCCGTAATGGAATTAGACCGGCGATCAATCCTGGCCGCGGCGCCGCTGTTGATGGCGGCGATGGCCGCCGGCGACAAGACGGCCAAACTCGACAACTTCAAGTTGGCGCCCCCGCCTGAAGTCGGCCCCAATCCAAGCGAAACGTTCGTCCAGTCTTACCAGGACATCACTTTCGAGTCATGGGGCAACTTGCCGCCGCACAGCGGCGAAATGGCCAAGCTGTACGGAGATTTCAACAATCCGGGGCCGTACCTGGTGTTGATGAAATGGAATCCCGGTTGGTTCAGCGCGCCGCATACCTATGCGACCGACCGGATTCAGGTGGTGGTCTTCGGCACCTGGTTTGTCAACAGCGGCAATGAGTTCCAGCCGCACGACGCGGTTCCGGTCGGGCCGGGTGGCTACGTTAAGCGCACCGCGCGTACCCCGCACTACGACGGCGTACCAACCGGCCAACCCGACCCGGCGGTGATCGCCATCTTCGGCCTTGGTCCGGTCGACGTGCAGCTGGTCGACCCGAGCCAGCCATCGTGGCGTCAGGTGTGACGACCCGCTAGACGGCAAGACCAAGCGTGCGCATCGTGCTCACGAGGTGCGTCCGCACGATCTCCTCGGTGCGTTCGAGATCCCCCTCGCGCATCGCTTGAACGATGAGACGATGCTCTTCCAGGATCGTGGCAACCCGCTCGTCGTGCATCGCCAATTCGCGATTCATCCGCATCTGACGGTCGCGCAGCGATGAGTAGAAACCGGCCACGATGCCGTTTCCCGACTCTTGGAGGACGACGTCGTGAAAGGCGCGGTCGGCGTCCGAGAACTCTTCCCAGTCAGATTTAGCGGCGGCGTCGCGCTGCCTTTCCAGTTGCGCCGATAGCCGCTCGGATACCGCTGCGCACGCTGCGGGGCCGCGCCCAATGACTTTGGCCGCCGCGAACTGCTCGAGGACCAGCCTGGCCTCGATGACCGCGCGAGCCTCCTCCGAGGAAACCGGCACGACGAGCGCACCGCGCTGCGGGTACAGCCGGAGTAGGCCTTCAGCCTCCAACCGCAGGAAGGCCTCACGCACCGGAGTGCGCGACATGCCCAGCGCGGCCGCGACCTCGCCCTCGCTGATCAGTTCCCCACCCGGAAAGGCTCCGGTCAGTACCTGACGCTTTACGTAGTCATGCGCGCGGTCCTTGGCCGCACCCCGGCTAGTACCCGTCGGCTTCGTGGCCACCACGTCCCTCCCCTGCAGCTAAGTTGTATCCCACGTGTGTGCATCACGGTACACACGGTGTGTCGCCCCTGCTCAGGAGGCGCGCCGGTGACCAATCTCGCAGGTCGACAAACGTCCGCCACGATCAGTCGACAGTGGATGCTCGGACCGTATTCGCCATGCGAGCCCACGCCCGCGCTGCCGCGGACACCGCAGCGAGCCGCAGGGTGGAGCTGGCGCGGTAGGCGATCAGCTCGTGGCGTCACCTCGCCGGGCTGGGCAACTCGGCCAACGAGGCGACATCGGTGAACAATCGACGCGAAGTCGCTTCCCAGGCCGAGTTTGTTCTCGCTCGGTGACGGGCAGCCACAACCACACCGGAATCGCCAGGAGGTCACCCAGATGAGTTCTGTCCCATCGATCACGCTCAACGACGGCAACACCATCCCCCAATTGGGCTTCGGCGTCTTCCAGATCAAACCGGATCAGACGGCGGCCGCGGTGCGTTCGGCACTCGAGGTTGGGTACCGGCACATCGACACCGCCGAGATGTACGGCAACGAAAAGGAAGTCGGTCAAGGAATCCGCGATGCCGGCTTGGACCGCGGTGAGGTATTCGTTACCAGCAAGCTCAACAACGGGTATCACCGCCCGGACGATGCCCGCCGCGCGTTCGACGCCACATTGAGCGCGCTCGGCTCCGATTACGTCGACCTGTTCCTGATCCATTGGCCGCTGCCGACGCTGTATGACGGCGACTTCGTCTCGACCTGGAACGTGCTCGAGGAGTTCGCCAAAGTCGGCCGGGCGCGCAGTATCGGCGTGTCCAACTTCCAGGTCGCGCATCTCGATCGGCTCGCCAACGCATCGCAGACCGTCCCGGCGGTCAATCAGATCGAGGTACACCCGTACCTCGGCAACGAACAGGTGCGCTCCTACGACCGCGAGCACCACATCGCGACGGAGGCCTGGTCACCAATCGCGCAGGGCAAGGTGCTCGACGACCCGACCATCACCGGCATCGCCGAGTCGCACGGCAAAACTCCTGCGCAGGTGGTGCTGCGCTGGCATGTCCAGCGCGGCGACATCGTGTTCCCGAAGTCGGTGCACCGCGAGCGGATGCAGTCGAACTTCGCCATCTTCGACTTCAGCCTCGCCGGCGACGAAATGGACGCCGTCACCGGCCTGGACCGTGGCGAATCGGGCCGCACCGGTCCCAATCCCGACAACTTCGACTACATCCCCGACTAAAGACATCTCGCCACTCCGTCAGCTATCCCGCCGACGCGCGTCGTAGACGGCCGATTCGGGGTGGCCATAGCTTGTTGACACTGAGATACAACATAGATACCATCTGCGTACAAGTCTTGCAGCCCTGAGAGGAGAGCCGCCATGTCCACCGCGAATCCAGAACCGTCAGTGAACTTGGATCCGACTATTCCGGCGCCGATGACCAATGTCGCCGAGTATGGATTTGAGGGTCGGTTTGAAGAGTGGGCCGACGAGGCCCGCTATTTCGAGTACTCCAAGGCCGCCAACCCAATTGGGTCGGGGTACGCGCCGCAAGTGCCGATCCTTCGGTTCGGCCCCGAGGTCTACATGGACCAGCCGACCGGCGTCGTGCCGTTGGATCTCTCCAAGGAGCTCGGCATCAAGAACGGCGAGGCGACGAGCCCGGCGCTGTTGGCCAACTTCGTGCGCATTCGCGCCGGTGAGCAGATTGACAGCAGCCCCAACGCCACCAGCCAGCTGTACTACGTGCTGTATGGGCGTGGCTTCGCGGCAATCAACGGCCACCTGGTCAAGTGGGAGAAGGGCGACTTTCTGACCCTGCCCGCCGGATCCCACACGGTGCTCTATGCCGACGCCGAGACGGCCATGTACTGGGTGCACGACGAACCGCTGCTGCGTTACCTGGGTGCCGAAGCGACCCAGCCGAGGTTCCGGCCCACCAAGTTCCGCCGCGCCGACGCCGTCGCCAAACTCGACGACATCGCGGCACGCCCCGGCGCCAATGAGAAGAGTCGGGTCAGTGTCCTGCTGGCCAACGCCAACCAAGAGCAGACGCTGACCATCACGCACGTGCTGTGGGCCATGTTCGGTGTGCTGCCCGCAGGCCAGGAGCAGCGTCCGCACCGGCACCAGTCGGTCGCATTGGATCTGATCCTCGATGCGCCACCCAGCGGCTGCTACACGTTACTGGGCACGCGCCTGGACGATCGTGGTGAGATCGTCGACCCGATCAGGGTGGACTGGCAGGCCGGCGGTGCCTTCACCACGCCGCCGGGCATGTGGCACGCCCACTACAACGAGACCGATGAGCCGGCACACCTGATCCCCATCCAGGACGCCGGGCTGCAAACGTACCTGCGCAGTCTCGACATCAAGTTCACCCAACGCCGCGATTTGGTTGCCGGCTGAGCCGTCGGCCTAGCCAAAGCCAGGACAGCGATGATCTACTGAGCTGCAATGATTTTCAGCTCTTCCTCCAACGCCCTGAGAGCACTTTTCAAATCCATTGAGGGCCGCAAAACATAAAAGGAGAAAGTGATGGCCAAAGTACTGCTCGTTCTGTATCCGGATCCGGTCACTGGTTATCCGCCGGTGTACGCCCGCGACAGCATCCCGGTATTGGACGACTACCCAAACGGTCAGACCTTGCCGAGCCCTGCGGCGATCGATTTCACTCCGGGTGAGCTCCTCGGCTGCGTATCGGGCGAGCTCGGCCTGCGCAAATTCCTTGAAAGTGGCGGCCACCAGTTGGTCGTGACATCGGATAAGGAAGGCCCGGACTCGGAATTCGAACGCGAGCTGCCCGACGCCGATGTCGTTATCTCCCAACCATTTTGGCCGGCATATTTGACAGCCGAAAGGATCGCCAAGGCGAAGAATCTCAAGCTGGCCCTCACCGCCGGGATCGGTTCGGACCACGTCGATCTCGACGCGGCGATTGCCCGGGGACTCACCGTCGCTGAGGTCACCTTTTGTAACAGCATCAGCGTGGCCGAGCACGCGGTCATGCAGATCCTGGCGCTGGTGCGCAACTTCGTCCCGTCACACCAGTGGGTGACCGACGGAGGCTGGAATATCGCCGACTGCGTCGAACGCGCCTACGACGTCGAGGGCATGGACGTGGGCGTGATCGCCGCCGGCCGCATCGGCCTTGCCGTGCTGCGGCGCATGGCCCCCTTCGATGTCAACCTGCATTACACCGACACTCGCCGACTGCCGGACGAGGTCGAAAAGGAGCTGGGCGTCACCTACCACCCCGACGCTGCGTCGCTGGCGCGTGCAGTCGACGTCGTTTCGATCCACGCGCCGCTGCACCCGCAGACCTATCACCTCTTCGACGAAAAGCTGATCGCGTCGATGCGGCGCGGCTCCTACATCGTCAACACGGCTCGCGCCGAGATCTGTGTGCGCGACGCGGTTGTGGCGGCGCTGAACAGCGGTCAGTTGGCCGGCTACGCCGGCGACGTGTGGTACCCGCAACCGCCGCCGGCCGATCACCCGTGGCGCAGCATGCCGCACAACGCCATGACCCCGCACGTGTCGGGCACCGTATTGTCCGCCCAGGCCCGCTATGCCGCCGGGACGCGGGAGATCCTCGAGGACTTCTTCGCCGACAAACCCATTCGCGATGAGTATCTGATCGTGTCCGGCGGCGGGTTGGCCGGGACCGGCAAGGCGTCCTACACCGCGGGCAGTGGCGCCAGTCCGGGCAGCAGCGGTAAGTAGGTCAGCTGATCAGGTAGTCGACGCGTTTGCTGCCGTCCCAGCGGCGCAAACCGGCCAGGGTGCCGTGCAGCTCTGACGGTCGAGCCGCGATACGCAAGGCCCGACCGAGTTGGGCTCCCCCGACTCGGCGGGCCAGCGTGACATGCGCCGTCCACTGACCGGGCAGGCTGTTCGGCATCGGCCCGGGCATCAGATACGGGCCGCAGATCCGGTGCACCTCAGCGTGCAACGCCAGCAGCTCGGCTGTCGGTACGACCAGCCGGGCCAGCACGGCGTTGGATCTACCGAACAGCAGCGACGCCCCGACGGCGCACCCCAACGGCAGTCGCCGCGTAACCGGCCGCAGCAGTGCGTCGACGTCAGGCGAGATCCGCTCGGCCACCGCCAGCGTCACGTGCGGACGACCGGCCGGCGCCTGGCTCGGAATGTCCGCGCCGGCCAGGTCGTCCCAGATGTGACGGATCACCGCCTCGGTGTCGCGGTCGAAGAGCAGCTCGATCGAATGAACCATCAGGCGACCAGCGCGGTTACCCAATCCCGGTCGAAGGCTTGCGCGCTCATCGCGGCGAACTCGCCCGCCTCCATCCATCCGGCACCGGCGGGCAGCGCGGCACGCAGCGGCGCCAGCCGTGCCAGCGCAGAGCGGTTCGAGGTCTCCACCACACCCGGCTGCACCGGCCACGTGCCGATCACCAGTCCGGCACACGGAATGCCTTGTGATACAAGCGATTCCACCGTCAGTGCGGTGTGATTAAGAGTGCCGAGCTCGGCGGTGGCCACCACCAGCACCGCGGCGCTCAGATCGGCCGCGAGATCGCGCAACGTCACGCCCTCCTCGGCGAGTTCAACCAGCAGGCCTCCGGCACCCTCGACCAGCGTCAGCTGTCCCGGACGGTCGATTGTTCGGATGAGTTTCAGCACGTTTTTCCGGGTGGGCAACGACGTTCCGGCCTGCTCGGCGGCGGCCAACGGCGCCAACGGCTGTGGATACCGTGCCAGCCCGACCACCTTGGTCAGCCCTGACAGCCGGGTGACTTCGGCGAGGTCGTCGTCACCGGCGGCGGTGCCGGTCTGCACCGGTTTGCACACCGCGACGTCGACACCGGCCTGCCGCGCGGCCGACGTCAGGGCCGCGGTAGCGACGGTCTTGCCAACCCCGGTCCCGGTGCCGGTGACGATCAGGACCGTCAACGCCGTGCCGCGTGGAGCACGTCGGTCAGCACCGTCCGGGCCACTTCGAGGTCGTCGGCGTCCAGCGAGGCGCGCGCGGTGAGCCGCAACCGCGACGTACCGGCCGGCACGGTCGGCGGCCGGAAGCAGCCCACCCGAACCCCGGCGTCCAGGCAGGCCGTTGCCGCGGCCAGCGCCACCTCCGGCTCGCCGAGGATCATCGACACCACCGCCGACTGCGGCACCTCCGCTACGTCGCATATTTGCGCCAACGCGCCGGCGTGCCGCAACACCGCCTCCGGCCGCCACGGCTCCGCGTTCAACACGCGCAGCGCGGCCAGCGCCGCACCCACCGCCGCCGGCGCCAGACCGGTGTCGAAGATGAACGGCCGGGCCACGTCGATCAAGTGATCACGCACAGCGGCCGACGCCAGCACCGCACCGCCCTGACTGCCAAGTGCTTTGGACAGTGTCGTCGTCATCACCACATCGGGCGCTCCGGCCAGTCCCAGCTCGTGCAGCAGGCCGCGCCCGCCGGCGCCACGCACACCCAGACCGTGGGCCTCGTCGACAATCAGTAGCGCGCGATGCCGGCGGCACACCTCGTGCAGCCGTCGCACCGGAGCCAACGCACCATCGGTGGAAAAGACCGACTCGGTGATGACGACGGCCCGCTCCTCGTCGCGGGACGCCACTGCGGCCTCGACGGCGTCGACGTCGCGGTGCGGGGTCACTATCACCCGGGCGCGCGATAGCCGACATGCGTCGACGAGCGAGGCATGCGAGTAGGCATCCGATACCAGCAGCGAACCCGGGCCGGACAATCCGACCACCGCGCCAAGGTTGGCGGCATAACCCGAGGAGAACACCAAACCCGCTGCGGCGCCGACAAATTCGGCGAGCGCTGTCTCGAATTCCTCGTGCAGCAAGGTGTTACCGGTGACCAGCCGCGAACCGGTGGCGCCGGCGCCCCAAGTGCGCAGCGCGTCCACTCCGCCGTCGATGACGTCCGGGTGTTGCGACAGACCCAAATAGTCGTTGGAGGCCAGGTCGAGTTCGGTGGCCACTGCCGGACGTGGGCGCAATGCGCGTCGCAGCCCGGCTTGCCGGCGCTGCTGTTCCACCGCCTCCAGCCAGGCCAGCGGTGAGGTATCGATCTGCGTCATCGCCCTAGAGCCTACGAGAGCCGGTGAGTCGAGCAGTGCTCGGCACGGCGCGCGGCAGTAATCGCCTCCAATGAACTTGACGTTCGGCAAGGGACCGAAGCAAATCGCGTGAGCTAGTTCAATCTCGGTATCGCGTACCAGAATTTTTGCAGGTCAGGGGCGCTTTTCGGCGCCTTGAACTGAAGGCGTGCCAGATACGTGCTCAACGGGGAGGTCATGACGGTTCTACTTGGGGGCATTCTCGGACCGATCCGTCGCCGGCGTCACTACGAATTACTTGTGCTTTAACGGGGAGGACGGCGAAAAGGCCGTGTTAGCAGGGGGATCGAATTCAGTGATAAACGTTCCGGCTGAGGCAGTGGCCAACAAGCTGACGCCGCACTTCGCCGATGTACAGGCGCACTATGACCTCTCTGACGACTTCTTCCGCCTGTTCCTGGACCCCACCCAGACCTACAGTTGCGCCTACTTCGAGCGCGAGGACATGACGCTGGAAGAGGCCCAGCTCGCCAAGATCGACCTGGCGCTGGGCAAACTCGGCCTGCAGCCGGGCATGACGTTGCTTGACGTCGGCTGCGGGTGGGGTTCCACCATGCGTCGGGCCGTCGAGAAGTACGACGTCAACGTCGTCGGCCTGACGTTGTCCAAGAACCAGGCCGCCCAGGTGCAGAAGTCGTTCGACGAGATGGACACCCCGCGCAGCACGCGGGTGTGGCTCAACGGCTGGGAGCAATTCGACGAGCCCGTCGACCGCATCGTGTCTATCGGCGCCTTCGAGCACTTTGGCCACGATCGCTACGACGACTTCTTCAAGATGGCCCGTTCCGTGCTACCGGCGGACGGCGTGCTGCTGCTGCACACCATCACCGGCTTGACGAAACAGCAGATAATCGGCCACGGTTTGCCGATTACGTTGTGGCTGGCCCGCTTTGGCAAGTTCATGATGACCGAGATCTTCCCGGGCGGCCGGTTGCCGACGATCGAGATGGTGGAGGCGCACTCGGCGAAGGCGGATTTCACCCTGACCCGCCGCCAGTCGCTTCAGCCGCACTACGCCAGGACCCTCGACCTGTGGGCAGCGGCGCTGGAGTCGCATAAAAGCGAGGCCATCAAGACCCAGTCCGAAGAAGTCTACGAGCGCTACATCAGATACCTGACCGACTGCGCCAAGATGTTTCGGGTCGGCTACATCGACGTCAACCAATTCACCCTGGCCAAGTAGTCGGCAAAAAGTCGGCGCCGAACGGGCAGAACGTTGGTCAGACGCTGTGAGCCGACCGACAAAAATGGCCCTGAACTGCGGTTTCAGCCGACGAGTCGTGCCACCTCGACCATCGTCGAGGTGATCTGCGCGATCTCGTCAGGCGTGCAGATGAACGGCGGCATCGCGTAGACCAGGTTGCGGAACGGCCGCAGCCACACCCCGTGTTCGACGGCTGCCGGGGTGGCGATCGCCAGGTCGACCGGGCGGTCGCACTCGATGACGCCGATGGCCCCGCAGACCCGCACGTCGGTCACCGACGGCAAGGCCCGCGCGGGTTCCAGGCCTGCAGTCAGCCCGGCGCTGATCTGCGCAACCGACGACCGCCAGTCTTGACCGAGCAACAGCTCCACGCTGGCCGCGGACACGGCGCAGGCCAGCGGGTTGGCCATAAAGGTGGGCCCGTGCATCAGCGCACCGGCCGCGCCGGAGCTGATCGTGTGCGCGACATCGGTGGTGCACAGGGTCGCGGCCAGGCTGAGGTATCCGCCGGTGAGCGCCTTGCCGACGCACATGATGTCGGGGCTGACGCCGGCGTGGTCGGCGGCGAACAGCTCGCCGGTGCGGCCGAATCCGGTGGCGATCTCGTCGAACACCAGCAGCACGTCGTGCCGCCTGCAGATTTCAAGCAGGTCGGTTAGGTAGTGCGGATCGTGGAAGCGCATCCCGCCCGCGCCCTGGACGACCGGCTCGACGACGACGGCCGCCAGTTCGTCGGCGTGCGCAGCCAGCTGTGCCTCGAACGCCGCGACGTAGGCAGTGTCGTAGTCCGGGGGCACCTGTGGGGCGAACACCTGGCGGGCCAGGATGTCAGTCCACAGCGAGTGCATGCCGCCGTCGGGATCGCAGATGCTCATCGGGGTGAACGTGTCGCCGTGATAGCCGCCGCGCCAGGTCATCAGCCGGCGTTTGCCGGGCCGGTCGCGGCTGCGCCAGTACTGCAGCGCCATCTTCACCGCAACCTCCACCGACACCGATCCGGAGTCGCTGAAGAACACCGTGTCCAGCCCCGATGGCGTGATGTCGACCAGCAGCTGCGCCAACCGCGCGGCGGGCTCGTGGGTCAGCCCGCCGAACATGACGTGGTTCATCGTCGCCAGCTGCGCGGCCATCGCCGCGTCGAGGACCGGGTGGCCGTGCCCGTGAATGGCCGTCCACCAGGAGCTCATCGCGTCGAGCACCTCGACGGGCTTACCGTCGTGAATCAGCCTCAGCCGGGCGCCACGGGCACCGATCGCGACCATCGGGGGCACTGCTTCAGCGCCGATCGTGCTGTAG
>DASQSQ010000621.1:0-6340 GCA_035642315.1 Mycobacterium sp. | reverse complement strand
TACTGCTAGCGGGCAGCCACCTCACAAGTCCATAAAGCTATCAATTCGCGGACCACCTCCTTCCCTGTGTACGGCCGACCGTACTCGCTCAGGGACGCGCCGACAACCGATTTCAGCGATCGCTGACAATGGCGGCGTCGACAAGCTCGGCGAATTCCGCCGCCATCGTGGCGCTCGGCAATACCCTGCCGTCGAGGGTGTGCACCCGGGCCGCCAAGGTCATGCTTGATACCAGCCAAAGTCCTTGCGCAGCAAAGAGATCGGCTATTCGCAGAGCACGGTAATCGCAGTCGTAGCCTTTGGCGCGGGCGACACCGAATAGTGCCTGCTGGGTGGTGCCGCGCAGGATCGGATACCACGGCGGCGGAGTCAGCAGGCACACGTTGCCGCCGTTTTCGCCACCGACGGCGATCACCACCGTCGAACGAGGGCCTTCCAGGACGTAGCCGTCCGAGCTGACGAAAATGACGTCACCGGCGCCCTGCCGGGCGGCGTGCCGCAAAGCGGCCATGTTGATGGCATACGACAGCGTCTTGGCGCCGGCCAGCAGCCACGGCATCGCCTCGACACCCGAGGCCGGCAGTTCCCGGGGCAACGTCACTGCGGCGACCCCGTCGCGACGGGCGCCGGTGATCCGGTCGGCGATCGGATTGACCGTCACGTAGGCCGTTGGCGCTGAGCCGCGTTCCCGGCCGCGGCTGTAGACCAACCTCATGGCCCCCTCGTCGGCGGTGTCGGCCGCCCACTGCCGCGCTGCCAGGTCGATCGCGCGCCGCCAGCCCACCGGGTCCGGTTCGGGCAGGTCCAGCAACTTGGCCGAGTGGCTCAGCCGGCCCAGATGGGCGTCCACCAGGCATGCGCCGCCGTCGCGAACCAGCAACGTCTCGAATACGCCGTCGCCGCGTACCGCGGCGAGGTCGTCGGCGAACAGGAGTGGCGTCTCCGGCGGATGAACCTCACCGTCGAGCGTGACAATCACGCCCGGTTGGCCAGTCATGGACCAGAAGCCTAATGGCGATCGCAAGCGCGGCGAAGCCGGGCGCAGCGGGCCGTCATGAGAAAAACCACTGTGGTGTGGCCCGTAGAGTTGGTGTGTGTCCGCTGTTCCCGCGCCCGAAACCGGTCCCGACGCCGGCGCGATCTGGCATTACGGCGACCCGCTGGGCGAACAACGCGCAGCCGAAACCGGCGCGGTGCTGGTCGATCGCTCGCATCGTCGTGTGCTCACCCTGACCGGTTCCGACCGGCAGAGCTGGCTGCACAGCATCTCGACGCAGCACGTCAGCGAGCTCCCCGACGGCGCGAGCACGCAAAACCTCAGCCTGGACGGGCAGGGCCGGATCGAAGACCACTGGCTGCAAACCGAGCTTGGCGGCGTCACCTATCTCGACACCGAGCCGTGGCGGGGTGAGCCGCTGCTGGATTACCTGCGCAAGATGGTGTTCTGGTCGGATGTGATTCCTGCCCCCGCCGATCTGGGCGTGCTGTCGCTGCTGGGGCCGAAGCTCGGTGACCGGGCAGTGCTCGATGCTCTGGGAGTGGACGCCCTGCCCGCTGAAATGACCGCGCTGCCGATGACCGGGAGTGGCTTCGTGCGGCGGATGATCGGGGCACGGGAGGGCCAGTTCGAGCTGGACGTGCTGGTCGACCGACGCGAACTCGCCGACGTGCAGGGTCGGCTGACGCAGGCGGGTCTGCGCCCGGCCGGAGTGTGGGCCTACGAAGCCCACCGGGTGGCGGCCGTGCGCCCGCGGCTCGGCGTCGACACCGACGAACGCACGATCCCGCACGAAGTGGGTTGGATCGGCGGTCCAGGGCTGGGGGCGGTCCACCTCGACAAAGGCTGTTACCGCGGGCAGGAGACCGTCGCGCGAGTGCACAACCTGGGCAAACCGCCCCGCATGCTGGCGTTGTTGCACCTGGACGGGTCGGCGGACCGACCCGCCACCGGCGATGCGGTGCTCGCCAATGGTCGCGCGGTGGGCAGGCTTGGAACCGTGGTCGAACACGTCGATCTGGGCCCGGTGGCGCTCGCGCTGCTCAAACGGGGCATACCGGCCGACACCGCCCTGGTCACCGGCGGCGACGCCGAGGTGCCCGCAGTGATCGACGCCGACTCGCTGCCGCAGCTCGACGGGCCCGGCGCGGGACGGGTGGCCGTCGAGCGGCTGCGGGGAACCGCAAGATGACTGTCAACGCGATGTCCTGCACAGGGTGCGGGGCGCACCAGCGCACAACCATCGGGCACGGTAAGCTGTCGGCAGGACAATAAAGACAAAAGATCGGAGCCGCCTACTTGTTGGGCCGCTCCGTTATTGCGCGAGGGGGTCCCCCCATGGGCCGCGGCCGGGCTAAGGCGAAGCAGACCAAGGTTGCTCGAGAACTTAAATACAGCTCACCGCAGACCGATTTCGAGCGGCTTCGGCGCGAGCTGTCCGGGTCGGGCGAGGACGATGCCGCCGACCAGGACGGCGAAGACCCCTGGAGTGGCCAAGACGACTGGCGCCGCTGACGTCTAACTTCGGCGCCGACAGCGGCCATTTCTGGCCCGCATTGGCCCGCCTTGTTATCGACTCAAGCTGATTTCTAGAACCGTGGATGCTGCCCCACGAGCTTCGCTCGTGGGCTTTCTTTTCCACCTTTGGTGATCGTGCCGATCACCCAGCAGTCCAAATGCCGGGCGGTCAAAATCGCCAAGGCTCGGTCAGTGTCGTCCGGCGCCACCACGGCGATCATGCCGACGCCCATGTTGAAGGTTTTTTCCATCTCGGCACGAGAGACGCGGCCGCGCTGCGCGATCATCGCGAACACCGGCGCCGGCGTCCATGTGCCACGGTCGACCTCTGCTACCAGCCCGTTGGGGATGACGCGTTCCAGGTTGCCCGCCAACCCGCCACCGGTCACGTGGCAGAACGTCCGGACCTGAGTTTCGGCGGTCAGCGCCAGGCAGTCCTTGGCGTAGATGATGGTCGGCTCGAGTAACTCCTCGCCGAGCGTGCGGCCGAACTCTTCGACGTAGCCGGCCAGATTGCCCCGGTCGATCTGCAGCAGAACCTTGCGGGCCAGCGAGTATCCGTTGGAATGCAGACCCGATGACCCCATCGCGATAATGACGTCCCCGGGCTTGACCCGGTCGGGTCCAAGCACATCATCGGCCTCGACCACGCCGACGGCAGTGCCTGAGATGTCGTAATGGTCGGGTTCGATAAGTCCGGGATGCTCGGCGGTTTCGCCGCCCAGAAGCGCACAGCCCGCGCGCATGCAGCCTTCGGCGATACCGCCGACGATCGCGTTGAGCCGCTCCGGCACGATCCGGCCCAACGCGATGTAGTCCAACAGGAACAGCGGCTCGGCGCCGCAGACCACCAGATCGTCGACCACCATTGCCACCAGATCCAGGCCTACGGTGTCGTGCTTGTCCATCGCCTGCGCGACGGCCAGCTTGGTGCCCACCCCGTCGCTGGATGCCGCAAGCAACGGTTCGCGGTAGTCGCTACGCAGCGCAAACAATCCGGCGAATCCGCCAAGCTTGCTGCGTACCTCGGGCCTGGTGGCCTTGGACGCCAGCGGTTTGAACAGTTCGACCGCGCGGTCCCCGGCTTCGATATCGACTCCGGCCGACGCATAGGTAGCGCCTGGGGCGGCCGGATCTTTTCCGGACTTCTTTGTGAGGTCGGCCATCGTCGATAAAGGCTACCGGTCAGCGCCGAACACGGGTATCGGCCACCTGTCCGCTGAGTTAGGGGTGGCGCAGCACGGAGGCCTGCTCCGCCTCCGCGGAGATTTCGCGGGCCACGATGTTGGTGTGGGCATCGGCCTGCGCGGCTCCCCGGGCGGTGGTGGCAAGCATGTGCTCGATGACGTTTTTGCCCAGCGCGGTCTCGCTGGGCAGCTCGATCGGATACTTGCCGTCGAAGCAGGCCGAGCAGAGCCGCGAGGTGGGTTGCTCGGTCGCGGCGATCAGACTCCGCAGTGAGATGTATCCGAGCGTGTCGGCGTTGATGGCATGCCGGACCGCTTCGAGCATCTCGTCTTCGTCTTCAACGGCGTTCGCGATCAATTCGGCCGGCGACGGAAAGTCAATGCCGTAGAAGCACGGCCACTTCACCGGCGGCGAGGCGATGCGCACATGCACCTCGACGGCGCCGGCCTCGCGCAGCATCCTGACCAGAGCGCGCTGGGTATTGCCCCGCACGATCGAGTCGTCGACAACGATGAGCCGCTTGCCCCGGATGACCTCCTTGAGCGGGTTGAGCTTCAACCGGATGCCGAGTTGGCGGATGGTTTGCGACGGCTGAATAAAGGTCCGCCCGACGTAGGCGTTCTTCATCAGGCCTTGGCCATAGGGGATGCCGGCCTCCTGCGCGTAGCCGACCGCGGCGGGGGTGCCGGACTCCGGAACGCCGATCACCAGGTCGGCGTCGATCGGGCATTCCCGCGCCAGCCGACGACCGATCTCGAGGCGAGCGCCGTGCACCGACCGGCCGGCGATCGTGCTGTCCGGCCGCGCCAGGTATACGTACTCGAAAATGCAGCCCTTGGGTTCGGGGTTGGCGAAGCGGGTCGACCGCACGCCGTCGGCGTCGATCGCCAAGAGCTCGCCCGGCTCAATATCGCGGACGAACGAGGCGCCGACGATGTCGAGCGCGGCGGTTTCGGAGGCCACCACCCAGCCGCGGTCCAGTCGTCCCAGACACAGCGGCCGCACGCCGTACGGGTCGCGCGCGGCGTAGAGAGTGTTCTCATCCATGAACGTCAGGCAAAACGCACCGCGCACGGTCGGCAGCAATTCCAGCGCCGACTGTTCCAGGCTGGAATCGGCTGCACCGTGCGCAAGCAGTGCGCCCAGCATGTCGGAGTCGGTGGTGGCCGGGGCCGGGCAGCGCTTGGCGATCAAACCGGCGTCGCGGGCCCGCGCGGCAAGCTCGGCGCTGTTCACCAGATTGCCGTTGTGCCCCAACGCCACCCCGGTGCCGGCCGCTGTGTTGCGGAACACCGGTTGTGCGTTCTCCCAAGTGGTTTGGCCGGTGGTGGAGTATCGGCAGTGCCCGATCGCGACGTGACCTTCCATGGCCGCCAAGGTCTGCTCCTCGAAAACCTGGCTGACCAGACCGAGATCCTTGAACACCAGCACCTGCGACCCGTCCGCCACGGCGATGCCGGCGGCCTCCTGACCCCGATGCTGCAACGCATACAGCCCGTAGTAGGTGAGCTTGGCGACTTCTTCGCCGGGGGCCCATACGCCGAATACACCGCATTCTTCGCCGGGCGGGTTTTCCTGAAACTCAGAGGCAGCGGCTGCTTGTGCGGTCACGGTAGGGCGGCTCCCGGGAGACGAGTGGTGACGTAATGCAGTTTACGGAAACGACCCTCGTGTGACCCAATCCGTTCGGCGTGTTGTCCCACTCCGCGGCGGCTTTTCGTGGCCTTTCATCCCCACAGGGTGTCATTAGTCACACATGTCACAAGTCTCACAGATCGTCGAGCACTTGATAGGCGGCGTTGTAGCCGGGTGTGAAGGTGATGCCCGGGCCGCCGTGACACCCGGCGCTTGCCAGGTAGAGCCCGGCGACCGGAATCGGCAGGTCGATAAAGCCCTTGGGTCCGGGCCGGTTCGGCCCCATCAGGTCCGGATGCAGCAGGCCGTGGCAGAAATCGCCCGACGGGGCGCCGAACATCGTCTGCATGTGGTACGGCGCGAAGGTGATGTGCCGGATGACGATGTCGCGGAAGTTGGGCGCATAGCGGGTGATCTTGTCGATAACCCGTTGCGCCATCTCGTTTTTCAGATGCCCGTGCTGATCGCGGCTGGCCTCGACGGGAAACGCATAAGCATATGCGCTCGCGGCATGCTTGCCGGGCGGCGCCAGTCCGGAGTCCATGCAGGACGGTATCTGCATGCCGAGCGATGGATTGTCTGGCACGAGGCCGCGGGTGCACATCTCCCACTGCAGCTGCTGTTCCTCGGGCGAGCCGAAAATCCCGATGGACTGCTGCATGCCGGGTTCGTTGAGCAGCTCGTAGGGTGGCGCGAACTCCGGCAGGCCGTCGAGAGCGAAATGCATTTGGACGAATGCGGCCCGGTGGTCGCGACCGCGCAGCCGGTCGATCAGGTCCGCAGGCAGGTACTCCGCGCCGACGAGATCGGTGAGCGTGAGGTCGGGCGCGATGTTGGAGACCACGACGGGTGCGCTGATCGTTGACCCGTCGCGGAGTCGCACGCCGGTGACCCGGTCATTTTCGACCAGGATCTTGTCGGCCTTGGTCCGGAAACGCATCTCGCCGCCACGAGAGACGAAGAGTTGGCGGAGGTGTTCGGTGAGTGCGCCGATACCGCCCT
>DASQSQ010000620.1:0-3398 GCA_035642315.1 Mycobacterium sp. | reverse complement strand
CTAAGGAGCAAAGGATATGCCTACGCGTTTTATGACTGACCCGCACGAGATGCGGTCGATGGCGGGCCGTTTTGATGTGCACGCTCAGACGGTGGAGGACGAGGCCCGCAAGATGTGGGCATCGAGCCAAAACATCGCCGGCGCCGGCTGGAGTGGGACGGCCCAGATGACGTCTTACGACACCATGGGCCAGATGAACCAGGCCTTCCGCAACATTGTCAACATGCTGCACGGGGTGCGCGACGGGCTGATCCGCGACGCCAACAACTACGAGCAGCAAGAGCAGGCCTCCCAGCAGATCCTGTCCAGCTAACCCTCACCCGCACAAGACTTTTAGGAGAACACCATGTCGATCAGTTACCAGTTCGGCGACGTGGATGCCCACGGCGCGCTCATCCGTTCCCAGGCCGCCTCGCTGGAGGCCGAGCACCAGTCCATCGTGCGCGATGTGCTGGCCGCCGGTGACTTCTGGGGCGGCTCGGGTTCGGTGGCCTGCCAGGAGTTCATCACCCAGCTGGGCCGCAACTTCCAGGTCATCTACGAACAAGCCAACTCCCACGGCCAGAAGGTCCAAACCGCCGGCAACAACATGAACTCCACCGACAGCGCCGTCGGCGGCAGCTGGGCGTAAATCGCACGCAGCCTTACTGTGGCCCGCACACCAAACGGTGTGCGGGCCACAACTTTTCCCGGCTATCCGCCCAACTCCAGCGGACGCGTGGGTGATCTGTTCTCGTCGCTATAGATCTAGCGGCAGCAAGCCGAGCGTGGGCCGAATGCGGCGCCACGGTCGGGTCCGATGACTACCCGCCCACCGCTGCGCAAGCGCCGAGGATTGTGGTCGACACGTAATTTGCGGCGTTGGCCAAATGATTATCGGTCGCCGTGTAGGTGGGCAGCGCGGTGACGAACGCGCGACGATACTGGGCGGAGAGATTGGCAAAGTCCTGCCAGATCGCGTTATCGCTTTGCCGGCCAAGCTGTTCCAGCTTGCTGGCATAGGTGTTCATCACCGAGGCAACCGCGTAATTGACGGCCTTTTGCTCGCGATTCCAGTAGATCGCGGGCACATTGGGGTCCATCTTCTGCCACTCGGCGGTGTCCTTGCCGAACTGATCCAACGCCGCCCTCCAGTCATCGCACACAGGATTGGTGCTGGTGAGGAAGGGCTGGGGGTTGACGGGATTGCCCACCGGTGCGATGTCCGACGGCGGCGCCGAAGGCGGCACCAACGGACCTCGCGCAGCCGCGGGGCCGTCGGAGATTGCAGCGCAGATCGCTCCCAAAGCCGACGACGCGCTGTTCGCCGCACCCGCCAGATTGTTATCGGCCGGCGTGTATTTGGGAACGCGTTCGGCGTAGGCGCGCGCATAGGCGATGAACTGCTGGTAAAGCTCGCGCATCACCCGATGCGGCGTCAACTTGACCAAACCGACCGCTTGCGCTGCGGCACCGCGCATCGACTGCGCCGCAGCTATGAATTGCGCACGCAGCTTTGGCGTCCACGCCGAAGCCGGAACCGATCGGTCCCGTTCATTCCAGAGACCTGTGCCGCTGTTCGCGAGGTCGTTGTTGATCGATGTCCACGCTGTGCAGCTCGGATCATCGGTGATCACGGTGACCGGCCCGGTGTCTTTGGCACTGGCCACCGCCGCCGCCTCCTGGCCACCGTTATCCGGTTGAGCCCCTTTCGGCCCCCCCGAACCGCCGCCCCCGAAGAGCAACACCACAGCTACAACTGTCGCCAGGACGGCGACGGCGCCCACAGCGCCCATTGCCCACTTGAGATTTTTGTTGTTCCCCGGGGCGTCGGAATCAGACGTCACGGTGGTCCAGCCTAATTGACAACCGGCTCGCCGCAGGCAGATTGGGCGGACGCGCGGCGGCTATTACGGCCCCTATAACCGGGTCGGAGGGTTGACATCTGATCGAACAAGAGTTCGAATAGGCCATGCGATGGGACGCCCAAGGCATCGAGGTCGATGACGGCGCGTTGCCCGGATTGGAGCGCATCGGTTTCGTCCGCAGCGTGCGGACACCGCAGTTCGACGGCATCACATTCCACGAGGTGTTGTGTAAGTCCGCGCTGAACAAGATTCCGGACGCCGCTGCGCTGCCGTTCAAATTCACGGTCAACGGATATCGCGGTTGTTCGCACGCTTGCCGCTACTGTTTCGCGCGGCCCACGCACGAATACCTGGATCTGGACTACGGCAACGACTTCGACACCCAGATCGTGGTCAAGACAAACGTCGCCGATGTGTTGCGGCGCGAGGTGGGCCGGCGATCCTGGCGTCGCGAGACTGTCGCGTTGGGCACCAACACCGACCCCTATCAACGCGCTGAGGGGCGTTATGCATTGATGCCGGGCATCATCGGCGCATTGGCGGGGTCGGGCACGCCGCTGTCGATCCTGACCAAGGGCACGCTGCTGCGGCGTGACCTGCCGCTGATCGTCGAGGCCAGCGGGCAGGTGCCGGTCAGCCTCGCCGTCTCGCTCGCGGTCGCTGACCCCGAACTGCACAAGCAAGTCGAGCCCGGTACTCCCACGCCGCAGTCCCGCCTCGGGTTGATCTCGGCGATCCGCGACGCCGACCTGGACTGCCACGTGATGGTGGCGCCGGTACTGCCGCACCTGACCGATTCCGTCGAGCATCTCGATGGCCTGTTGCGCCAGATCGCACTGGCCGGGGCCACCGGTGTCACGGTGTTCGGGCTGCATTTGCGCGGATCGACCCGGGGATGGTTCATGTCCTGGCTCGCGCGCACGCATCCGCAGCTGGTCGGCCGGTATCGCGAATTGTACCGGCGCGGAGCATATTTGCCGCCGTCGTACCGAGAGGAGCTACGGGCGAGGGCGGCACCGCTGGTCGCCAAGTATCGGCTGGGTGGCGATCAGCGACGATTCGATGCCGCCCCGCCGGAGCCGGCCGTCGAGAAGCCACAGCCGACGCTGTTCTGAGCTAGTTGAGGTTCGGTTCGCGGAAGGTGTCGCACTGGTTGGGGTCACCGGTCTGGTATCCGACGGTGAACCAGTGCTGCCGCTGTTCCGAAGAGCCGTGCGTCCAGGACTCGGGGCTGGTGTGGCCGGTCGACGCTCGCTGAATCCGGTCGTCGCCCACTGACGCCGCCGCCGACAGCGCGTCTTGAATGTCCTTGTCGCTCAGCGGTTCCAGATACGGCACGCCGGTGCTCTCCTGCTTGACGGTCGACGCGTAGTGCGCCCATACCCCGGCATAGCAGTCGGCCTGCAACTCGGTGCGCACGCCGTTGCCGCCCGCGCCTTGCGCGCCCTGCTGGGCACGGCCGAGGATCCCCTGCAGGTCCTGGACGTGGTGGCCGAACTCGTGAGCGACCACGTATTCCTGCGCCAATGGCCCACCGCTGGAACCGAATTG
>DASQSQ010000619.1:0-2579 GCA_035642315.1 Mycobacterium sp. | reverse complement strand
AAGACAAGGAAGAAATCATCGCCAGGGTCGCCGCGCTGGATATCGGCAAGGCCGAAGTGGTGTGTTGTGTGCGGCTTCCCGCACCGGGCGGCCGGCGAAAACGTCTGCAGGAGGTCTCGACGCATTCGACGATGACCCGGGCGTTGACCGAGCTGGCCAATCATCTGGTTGATCTTGGTGTGCAACGGGTGGTGATGGAGGCGACCAGCGACTACGTGCGACATGAGGGTGCATGAGTGAAGTGGGACGCACCGTTTGGAGGTTCGGCTGATGCCGTAGGTGTAGTACTCGGGCCAGTGCGCGAAGGGCCTGTCTCCGCCTCGGCGTGCTCTGCGGGTAACTGCGGGGTGCGAAGCCCGGGGCCAAAGCCGAAGCGGTTCCCGTTCCATCCGGGGGCCGCGGGCAAGGAGAAGGCCGGCGGGAAGCGAGCGCGCTTCCCGGCTCCGGGGCGGCATCCGGTCGTCTTGGGGTGATGGGTGAACGAAAGTGAACCCCCGATGACGCCTCGTGAAGGTGACCCCCGCCGATGGGATGTGTCAGCGGGGCCGTAGGGACTGGTCGCTGGAAAGCGGCGGGTGCCGGCCGGAGAGTAGTCGCTGGCCGGGAGCGCACCACCGTCCCCGGGGTAAAGGGGGCACCCTGCCCGGTCGAATCTTGTTCATGCGCAACATGACAACCCCGTTGGGGTCCGGCGTTGGTTTCCGTCGGTAGGCCGACCGTGAGGAAGGTGCAACTCCCCAGCGGGCGCTGGATGACCCAAGAAGCCAACGCCGACACGCCGAAAGGCGACGGGAAACCGCCAACCGCACGATCCGGCTCCTCCGCCGGATGGCTGGCGCATAACCGGTCGGATACGGGCGTACTGCCCGGCCCGAAAGGGAGCCGACGTGGGTCGGGTGAGCCCGTGAAGACCAGACGATCGGAGACGCCAGAACCGATGGGCAAGTTGGACACCGTGACGGTGAACGGACCTGAGGACGAGATCAGCGACTGGGATGCCGTGGAGTGGCGCCGGGTCGAGGATGACGTACGGCGGCTGCGGCGACGAATTTTCACGGCGACGCAGGCGGGGGACCTCAAGCGGGTCCGCAATCTGCAGAAACTGATGCTTGGCTCCCGCGCGAACGCTCTGCTGAGCGTGCGGCGGGTCACCGAGCTTAACGCTGGCCGCAAGACGGCCGGGGTCGACGGCAGGGTCGTGCTTGCGAGATGGGAAAAGGCCGAGATGGCCGCCTGGCTGCAGCGCGACACCGAGGCGTGGAGGCCCCGACCGGTCAAGCGGGTGTTCATTCCGAAGAGCAACGGAAAACGGCGTGGTCTCGGGATTCCCGTGATTGCCGATCGGGCGCTGCAAGCGCTGACGGTTAATGCGTTAGAACCCGAGTGGGAGGCCCGGTTTGAGTCTCGATCGTATGGGTTTCGGCCGGGCCGTAGCTGTCAGGACGCGATGCAGGCGATCTTCGTGACCGCTCGCGGCGCAACCTGCAAACGCGTGTGGGCGCTCGACGCCGACTTGGCCGCCGCGTTCGACCGCATCGATCATTCCCGTCTTCTCGCACAGCTCGGCTCGTTCCCCGCGAGGGGAATGATCGCGGCCTGGCTACGCGCGGGGGTGATCGATCAAGGTCGGTTCGCACCGACCGAGGAAGGCAGCCCACAAGGCGGGGTGATCAGCCCGTTGCTGATGAACGTTGCCCTGCACGGAATGGAACAGGGCGCCGGAGTCCGCTACATCCGCACCGGCACCAATGCCGGAACGGCGCGTCCGGGCTCCCCGGTGCTGATCAGATACGCCGATGATCTGCTGGCCCTGTGCCACTCGCGGGAACAGGCCCAACAGGTCAAGGCGCGGCTCACGGAGTGGCTGCGACCTCGGGGTCTGGCCTTTAACGAGGACAAGACCCGTGTCGTGCACCTCGATGATGGGGTGGACTTCTTGGGGTTCAACATCCGCCGCTACCGCAACAAGCTGCTGATCAAACCGAGCAAGGCGGCCGTGAAACGGATCCGGGCACGGTTGACCGCCGAGATGCGAGCACTGCGGGGCCACAACGCCCAGATGGTGCTCATCCGGCTCAACCCGATCATCCGGGGATGGTCAGCCTTTTACCGGCACTGTGTGTCGGCCCGGGTGTTCAATGCGCTGGACGATCACGTGTGGAAGCTCACTGACAAGTGGGCGAGGTTCACCCATCCGCACAAGGGACGGCGCTGGATCGTGTCCCGTTACTTCGGCGCGTTCCACCTGTCCCGGCGCGACCGCTGGGTATTCGGTGACCGCGACAGCGGCGCCTACCTGGTCAAGTTCGCCTGGACGGCGATCACCCGGCACACCCTGGTCAAGGGCTGGGCGTCCCCGGACGACCCTGCCTTGACCGACTACTGGGCGGCCCGGCGCCGCCGCGGGCGACCCCCGCTGGGCCGGACCCGCGCGCGACTGATCCGCATGCAGCGCGGACGCTGCCCGCTCTGCGGCCAGCTACTGCTGCATGCCGAGGTCGAACCGCAACACCCCGACGAGTGGGAGCAGTGGATCACTGCCACCGCCAAGGCGATCCGCCACCAGGCGATCATCGTCG
>DASQSQ010000618.1:0-8879 GCA_035642315.1 Mycobacterium sp. | reverse complement strand
GAATCGGCGGCGCTTCTCGGGTGTGCCACCCCAGGTGTCGCTGCGCTTGTTCGTGCGCGCGGCCAGGAACTGGTTGATCAAATACCCTTCGCTGCCCATGATTTCGACGCCGTCGTAACCGGCTTCGCGGGCCAGCAGCGCGCAGCGGGCGAAGTCGTCGATTGTGCTCTGCACACCGCGTGACGAGAGCCGGCGCGGACGAAACGGGTTGATCGGCGCTTTGATCGACGATGCGCTGACCGAAAGTGGATGGTACGCATATCGTCCGGCGTGCAGGATCTGCAGCAGGATCTTGCCGCCCGCGTCGTGCGCCGCGCTGGTGATGCGACGGTGCCGGCGGGCCTGCGCGGAGGAGACCAGTTCCGCGGCCAACGGCAGCAACCAGCCGGTCCGGTTGGGCGCATAGCCGCCGGTGATGATGAGTCCGACGCCGCCGCGAGCCCGTTCGGCGAAATACTCGGCGAGCCGGTCGAGATGGTGAGCACGGTCCTCCAGGCCGGTGTGCATCGAACCCATGATTACTCGGTTACGCAACGTCGTGAATCCAAGATCTAACGGCGACAACAGGTTTGGATACATCAGGAATTGTCCTGCAGTGCGCTGGTGACCTCGTCGAGCCACTCGATCGTGCTTTCCTCGGCGCGTATGCCGCCGCACAGCACCAGATATTGATGTAATGCGCTGTCTCGCAACGCCGACGGGTCGGGGAACTGTGTCTTCTCGAATCCGCGGTAGGTGTCCAACAGCTGGGCACGTTCGGCGCGCAGCGCTGATATCTGTGTGCGTAGCGCTGCCTGGTCGCCGTAGGCGACGCCGCGCAGCTTGACGGCCACGTCACGGGTGCGGGTGTCGGACAGGGCGCCGCCGCGTCCGGTGAGTGGCTCGGCGATCCATCGGGCGAGTTCGGCGCGGCCGGCGTCGGAGACGGTGTAGACCTTCTTGTCCGGCCGACTGTGCTGGACGACCAGCGTTGCGGATAACCAGCCGTCGTCTTCCATCGTCCGCAGCGTGCGGTAGATCTGCTGATGGGTGGCAGTCCAGAAGTACCCGATGGAGCGGTCGAAGCGGCGTGCCAGCTCGTAACCGGAGCCGGACTGTTCGCACAGCGACACCAGGATCGCGTGGGGTAGTGCCACGCGGGCAGCATATGCAACGAGTTGCAATGCATCAAAGTGCGCAGTGGCCGGGTGCTTGATTTGTATATGCAACGTCTAGTATCAGTAATCAACGGATCTGCACCGCCGGGAAGCGAAACCCGGGGGACTGAACAGCCACATCGAGCAGCACATGGAGGAGACCTTCGTGACGTACACGATCGCCGAACCCTGCGTCGACATCAAGGACAAGGCCTGTATCGAGGAATGCCCGGTCGACTGCATCTACGAGGGCACTCGGATGCTGTACATCCACCCCGATGAATGCGTGGACTGCGGCGCCTGCGAGCCGGTCTGCCCGGTCGAGGCGATCTACTACGAAGACGATGTGCCCGACCAGTGGGGCCAATACACGCAGATCAATGCGGATTTCTTCGCTGAACTCGGTTCGCCCGGTGGCGCGGCCAAGGTCGGCATGACCGAGAACGACCCGCAGGTCGTCAAGGATCTGCCGCCGCAGGGTGAGGGCGACTGAGCAGCCTGGTGAACCGCCGGCCAGTGTCGGCGTCATTGCCGGTGTTCCCCTGGGACACCCTGGCTGACGCGACGGCGCTGGCCAAGTCGCACCCGGACGGCATCGTCGACCTATCCGTCGGCACACCGGTCGACCCGGTGGCGCCGCTGATCCGAGAAGCGCTCGCGGCAGCCAGCTCGGCGCCGGGATACCCCACGACCGCGGGCACCCCGGCACTTCGCCAGTCGGCCGTCGCCGCCCTGGAACGACGGTACGGCGTGACCGGTGTGACCGAGGCGGCTGTGCTGCCGGTGATCGGCACCAAGGAACTCATCGCGTGGTTGCCGACGCTGCTCGGCTTGACTGCCGAAGACCTCGTCGTGGTGCCCGAGCTGGCCTATCCCACCTACGAGGTCGGCGCCCGGCTGGCCGGAACTCGGGTGCGGTACGCCGATTCACTGACTCAGCTCGGTCCCGAGTCGCCCGCATTGGTCTATGTGAACTCGCCGAGCAATCCGACCGGGCAGGTGCTCGGCGTCGACCACTTACGCAAGGTCGTCGGCTGGGCCAGAGAGCGCGGCGCGCTGGTGGCATCCGATGAGTGCTATCTGGGCCTGGGTTGGGACGCCGAGCCGCTGTCGGTTCTGCATCCCGACGTGTGCGACGGCGACCACACCGGCCTGCTGGCGGTGCACTCGCTGTCCAAGAGCTCCTCGCTGGCCGGCTACCGGGCCGGCTTCGTCGCCGGCGACCCGGGCGTGGTCGCCGAGCTGCTGGCGGTACGCAAACACGCCGGAATGATGGTGCCGACGCCCGTGCAGGCGGCCATGGTCGCCGCCCTCGATGACGACGCCCACGAGCGCGAGCAGCGTGACCGCTATCGGCAACGCCGGGACGTATTACTACCGGCGTTCCGCTCGGCCGGCTTCACCGTCGACTACTCGGAGGCCGGGCTATATCTATGGGTCACCCGTGACGAGGCGTGCCGCGACACCGTCGCGTGGCTGGCGCAGCGCGGCATCCTGGCAGCGCCCGGTGAGTTCTACGGAGCGCGCGGAGCGCGCCATGTCCGGGTGGCGTTGACTGCCACCGATGAGCGGATCGCCGCGGCGGTGGACCGGCTTTCGTAGGGAGGAGCGGCGCTGATGGGCCGCGCCGGCGACGATGCAGAGCAAGAGAGCGATGTGGGGGCACCTCCCGCTTGCGGGGGAGAGGAGCGGCGCTGATGGGCGACTACGACGTCGAGGCGGTGGACCGGCTGCCGTTCAGCACTCCGGAGAAGGCGCAGCGATACCGCACCGAGAACTACCGCGGAGCCGTCGGCCTCAACTGGTACGAAACCGACCCGACCCTGCAGCTCACGATGGCCTATTACCTGCAGCCCGACGAGCTCGCGGTCGCCGAGCCCCATCTGCGGCGCATCGGTGCACTGATGGGCGGCCCGGTGGCGCGGTGGGCCGAGCAGACCGACCGCAATCCACCACGGCTGGAGCGCTACGACCGCTGGGGCCACGACATCAGCAAGGTCATCCAGCCCACGTCGTTCACCGAGTCCAAGGCGGCGGTGCTGGCCGCGCAAAAGGCACTGAAAGACGATGCCCGGAGCGCGGGCGTCAACCCGACGCTGCCGCTGTACGCGGCCAACTATCTGCTCGACCAGGCCGACATCGGATTGGGGTGTGCGCTCGGAACCGGCGGTGGGATGGTCAAGTCTCTGGTCGCGGCCTACGCACCGGCCGACGTTCGTGACCACGTCCTTGCCAAGTTCGCGTCGGGTGAGTGGGAGGGGGAGACCGCTCAGCTGTTGACCGAGCGCGCCGGCGGCTCCGATCTGGGCGCGCTGGAGACGACGGCAACCCGACACGGAGACGGCTGCGCTTGGCTCATTAACGGGTTCAAGTGGTTCGCGTCGAACTGCGACGGGCAGGTGTTCGTCGTATTGGCCAAGCCGGAAGGCGCGCCGGATTCCGGCCGCGGCGTGGCGAATTTCTTGGTGTTGCGGAACCGCCGGGACGGCTCGCGCAACGGCATTCGCATCCGCCGCCTGAAAGACAAGCTCGGCACCCGCTCGGTGGCCTCCGGCGAGGTCGAGTTCGTCGACGCCGAGGCATTCCTGCTGTCCGGGGACCCCAGCGGCCAGGATGTCGAGACCGGGCCGGCCGACGGCAAGGGGCTGGGCCGGATGATGGAGCTGACCAACGCGGCCCGGCTCGGCATCGCGATGTTCGCCCTCGGCAACGCGCGCCGCGCCCTGGTCGAGTCGCTCTGCTACGCGCGGCAGCGGCGGGCGTTCGGCGACGCGCTGCTCGACAAGCCGCTGATCCGCCGCAAGCTTGCCGAAATGATCGTCGACGTCGAAGCCGCCCAAGCGCTGGTTTTCGACGGCACCGGATTCGCCAATCACCGTCAGCCACGCGCGATCCGTCAACGCATCGCGGTGCCTGTGACCAAACTCAAAGTGTGTCGGCTGGGTATCACGATGGCGTCGGACGCGATCGAGATCCACGGCGGCAACGGCTACATCGAAACGTGGCCGGTAGCCCGGCTGCTCCGCGACGCGCAGGTCAACACGATCTGGGAAGGTCCTGACAATATCCTGAGTCTTGACGTCCGGCGGGGCATCGAGCGCTCTCGTGCACATGAGCCTTTGCTGCAGCGCCTGCGCGACGCGGTTTCGGTGTCCGATGACGATGACACGACGCGGTTGGTACGCTGCCGCATCGATGATCTCGAAGCGGCGATCACGGCCTGGGGAAAGCTGGACGGCGCAGTTGCTGAGGCGCGGCTGTTCCCGCTCGCCCAGTTCATCGGCGATGTGTACGCCGCCGCCCTGTTGACCGAGCAGGCCGCCTGGGAACGGGCCACCCGTCAGACCGACCGCAAGGCTCTTGTGGCCCGGCTGTACGCTTTGCGTCACCTCGCTGACCAGGGACCGCTTCGCGGCATCGACGCCGCGGGTGACGACGCGATCGAACGATTTGACGAATTGCTCGAAGGCGCGTTGGTAATCGGCTGTTAACAAGACCTCACAGCCCGTCTCGTCCCGGCGAGCGGGATCGGCAGACGGCAACCTACACTTTCCCGGGGAACGGCGTAAGTATCTCGTTAGGACGTGGTGTGGCGAAACTGGTGGACCGGCAGAGCTTTGCGCCGTCTTTTTCCGACGCGTACAAGCGGCTCCTGCTCGGAAAACCGATGATCAACGACGAGCTGGAACACGAAAGACTGTCGAATCCTGTTGCACTCGGCGTACTTTCACCGGACGCGATCTCGTCGACCGCCTACGGCTCGGAACAGATCATGATCGAACTGCTGCCGGCCGCCGGGCTGGCCGCGTTCGCGCTGTTACTTCCGATCACCGGTGTCATTTTGTTGATTCTGGTGCTGGTGGCCGCTTCCTATCGCCAAGTTGTGATGGTCTACACCCGCGCGGGTGGTTCCTATGTGGTGGCCCGGGAGAATTTCGGACCCCGGGTGGCCCAGGTCGCCGCGGCGTCACTGTTGATCGACTACGTGGTGACCGTCGCGGTGCAGTGCGCGGCCGGCACAGTGGCGGTGGCCTCGGCGTTTCCGGCACTGGGCCCCTATGGCCTGGAAATCACCGTGGCTGTCGTGCTGGTGATGTGTCTGGCCAACCTGCGTGGGCTGCGTGAGGCCGGAGTTCGTTTCGCCTTTCCGACGTACTTCTTCGTCGGCATGGTCTCGCTGACGATCATCGTCGGCATCATTCGTGAAATCACGGGCGGTTTAAAGACTTACGACCCGGAGCATATCGCCGGGGCGGTGCCGATCCAGCACGGCAGCGGCATCATCATGGGCGCCACCGTCCTGATCGTGTTGCGCGCGTTCGCCAATGGCGGCTCCTCGTTGACCGGTGTCGAGGCGATCTCCAACACGGTCAACGCTTTCCGTACGCCCGAGGGCATCAATGCCCGTCGGGTGCTGACCGTGATGGCCGCAATCCTCGGATTCCTGTTGGCCGGGGTGGCCTGGCTGGCGCATGTCACGCACGCCACTCCATACGTCGACGGGTATCCGTCCATGCTGTCCGAGATCGCCCGGGCGGTGTTCGGCAACGGAGCGGTCGGCCAGGTCTGCTATTTCTCGTTGCAGGCGGCCACCGCGCTGATCCTGTACACCGGGGGCAATACCAGCTTCAACGGGTTTCCGGCATTGGCGAGTTTCGTTGCCGAGGACCAGTTTTTGCCGCGGCCGCTGATGAAACGCGGTCATCGGCTGGTGTTCTCCAACGGCATCATTACGTTGACCGTGCTGGCGGTGGCGTTGTTGGTGCTCACCGGGGGATCGCTCAACGCGCTGGTGCCGTTCTACGCGATCGGTGTCTTCACCGGTTTCTCGATGGCTGGCTACGGGATGACCAAACACCACCTGACCCAGCGTGAATCGGGTTGGCGAGCCAAGCTGTTGATCAACCTGTCGGCAGGCATCCTGTCCACAGTCGTGGTGTTGATCTTTGCGATCGCCAAGTTCACCGAGGGCGCCTGGCTGGTCGTGGTGGTCTTCCCGATTCTGGTTTTCGGCTTGATGCGACTCAACCGGCAGTACCGCGCCGAGGCCGCCGTCTTGGAAACATCGCTCGCCGAGTCCGATTTGGACAGGTATGACCGGCATCGGGTGTTTGTCTTCGTGGACAGCGTCGACCTGGCTGAGGTCGAGGCGATGCGCTATGCGAAGGGGCTGCACGCCGACGAGCTGGTCGCGGTGCACTTCGTGTTGGACTCTCTGCATGCCGAGCGGTTGCAGCGGCACTGGCAGTACTTCGGGCACAATACCGAGTTGCGGTTGGCCGAGTGTCTGGATCGCAACCTGAGTCGGGCGGCCCAGGAGCTGGTTTTGAAGGTCAAGCAGGAGCATCCGGACACCAAGGTGACGGTGCTGTTCTCGCGTCGAACATATTCGGCGCTGCTGGGCCGGCTGCTGCATGACCGCACCGCCGACAGGATCGCCGAGGTAGTCAGTCGAATCCCGGGTGCGAGCGCGCAGATCGTGGTCTACGACATAGAGTCCCGAATCAAAATAGCCCAAGCTACGCGGGCAGCAGACCCCCCAGATCAGCCAAGCGCTGCGGGTGACGGGACAGACGTGCTCGAGTTGGAAGGGGCCTACGCGAAATGACCTGCGCCCAAGGGCCGACGAGTCAGGGAGGAAGTGAAACGTGGTGACAACATCGGACAATGGCTCCGGCATCACACCGTCTTTCATTGACGGGTGGAAGCGCGTGGTACTCGGCAAGCCGTTGACCAGCGAGCAGCTGGAATCGGAGCGGTTGTCGAATCCTGTTGCGCTCGGCGCACTTTCACCTGACGCGATCTCCTCGACCGCCTACGGTCCCGAGCAGGTCATGATCGAATTGCTGCCGCGCGCCGGGATGGCCGCGTTCGTGCTGTTGATTCCGATCATCGGCGTCGTCTTGTTCATCTTGTTGCTGGTGTCCGCGTCGTATCGCGGGGTTGTCACGACCTACACCCGGGCCGGCGGCGCGTACATGGTGGCGCGGGACAACTTCGGGCCCCGGTGGGCGCAGATCGCGGCCGCGGCGCTGTTGATCGACTACGTGGTCACCGCCGCGGTGCAACCCGCGGCCGGAACGGTGGCGGTGGTGTCGGCGATACCCATATTGCGGCCGTATCACTTGGAACTGACCATAGCTGTGCTGATCCTGATCTGTATTGCCAACCTGCGCGGACAGCGGCAGTCAGGCCGGACCTTTGCGATCACGACGTACTCCTTCGTCATCATGATCTCGCTGACGATCGTGACCGGCCTGTTTCGTGAACTCTTCTGGGGCTTACCGAGATACGACCCGGAGCACATCGTAGGAGCGGTCCCTATCCATCAGGGCGGCGGCCTGGTGATGGGTGCCACGGTGCTGGTTGTGTTGCGCGCGTTCGCCAACGGCGGCACGTCGCTGACCGGTGTCGAGGCGATTTCCAACACGGTCAACGTCTTTCGCGCGCCGCAGGGTTACAACGCCCGTCGGGTGCTGACCGTGATGGCCTGCATCCTGGGATTTTTGTTGGCCGGGGTTTCCTGGCTTGCTTATGTCACCCACGCCACTCCTTACCTGGATGAATATCCGTCGATGCTGTCGGAGATCACCCGAGCGGTGTTCGGCCTTGGGCCGATCGGCAATTTCTTGTACTTCTTGGTCCAGGCGTCCAGCGCGGCAATTCTGTTCACCGGCGCCAACACCGGCTTCAACGGCTTTCCGGCACTGGCGAGTTTTGTTGCCGAGGACCGCTTTCTGCCGCGGCCGCTGACCAAGCGCGGTCATCGTCTGGTGTTCTCCAACGGCATCATCACGCTGACCGTGCTGGCAATCGGGCTGCTGTTGGTTACCGGCGCCTCGGTCAACAAGCTGGTGCCGTTCTTCGCGATCGGCGTGTTCACCGCATTCGCGATGGCCGGCTTCGGCATGAGCCGACACCACTACACGCACCGTGAGCATGGCTGGCACCACAAGGTGGCGGTCAACATGTCCGCCGGGATCATGTCGGCGATCGTTGTGGCGATTTTTGTGGTGGCCAAGTTCACCGAGGGGGCCTGGCTGGTCGTCGTTGTCTTCCCCATCCTGGTGTACGGCTTGATACGGCTGAACCAGCAGTACAGCGCGGAGGCGTCGGTGCTGGAGATGTCGCGCACCGAGCATCCTGAGTTGGCCAGATTCGCCCGACTGCGGGTGTTCGTTTTCGTGGATTCGGTCGACCTCGCCGAGGTCGAGGCACTGCGCTACGGCAAGGGGCTGCACGCCGACGAGCTGACCGCGGTGCACTTCGTGATCGACGCCGATCATGCCGATCAGTTGCGGGAGCGCTGGCAGCACTTCGAGCACGACACCCGGCTGCGGGTGATCGACTGTCCCGATCGCCATTTGAGTAAGTCCGCCCAAGAGCTGGTCCTGCAGGTGAAGAAGGAGCATCCGGACACCAAGGTGACGGTGCTGTTGCCGCGTCGAACGTATTCAGCTCTTCTGGGTCGGTTTCTGCATGACCGGACTGCCGACAAGATGGCCCGCGCGGTCAGCCGAATCCAAGGCGCTACCGCGATCATCGTGCCCTACGACGTCGAGTCCCGGATCGCGCGCGTGGATCCCGATGCCTTAGCCGCACGGGTCGCGCGCGATACCGAGGTGGAGACAGTCGCCTTGCGCGCCGAAGCCGACTAGCACGCAGGGAACCGCGATTCGGAGATCATCGAACGACGGCCACACAATGCCGCCTAGACTTCGAGGAACACTGAATCTCGGATAG
>DASQSQ010000617.1:0-3596 GCA_035642315.1 Mycobacterium sp. | reverse complement strand
TCCCGGTCGCGCCAGCGGCGGCGATGCGCCTCGGCTTCAGAGATCTGCAGGACCCGCTCGACCAGGTTCAGCAGCGGTGTGCCGACCGCCTGGGTCAGTCCGTTGGCGGCCGCCGTCGACGCGCTGAGCACGAGATCGGTGCCGACCCGGCCCAGCCGCGACTCGAGCACGGCGACCATTCGCGGCTGGTTGTTGAGCAGGGCGGCCGCGGCTCGGGTGGTCTTTGGCGCCGCGGGCAGCCTGATCACCCAACCGGTGACCGCGGCGCCGATCGCGACCACGTCGAAAGCCGCCGCGGTCAGCGGCACCAGGATCGCCAGCGGGTTACCCGGGTCGGCGAATGGCGCGGTGCGGATCTGCGGCTCAGGTCCTGCGGCGGCCAGGTCCTCGGCGACGGCGGACACTACGTCGCGCACCTCGTCCAGGACACGGTCTTCGTCGTCCTTGTCGGCGAGGTCATCGAGTTCGACCACCAGTCGGCCCAGTGAGCCCTCGACGTGGGCGTTGGCCACGCCGGCGATCCGGCGAACCGGTTCTTCGACCGCCGCCGCATGCTCGTGCCAGCGCGGGAACGGCAGCAACGGGTCGAGGTCCAGGTGCACGCGTCGCCCGCTTTGCCAACGCACGGTCGCCGACGCGGCGTCCGGGGCCCCGTTGGACGACCGACCAGTCCCGAGGACTCGGGCCGTTGATTGACTCACCGAATCCACCACCGGGCCGGCCAGTGATTGCATCGTGCCCGCGGCAGTTGCCACGCCGTTCGCTCCGGCCTGCAACATGTCCACTGCTCCACCGGTTAGACCGCCGACAACGGCGACTACACCCGGAATCTTCATTGCGCACCCTTCAATATGCCTACCGCGCCCATACTCCTGACGTCGTAGCTAACTGTCCACACGAAAGGCCTTTTCGCGGCCGCGTGGCGACGGGTGACGCGATGATCCGAAACTGGGATCACCGGGTTGGCGGCAGACCAAACACAGAAAACAACGCCGGATCAAGAAAAACAACGATACCGGCGATCCCCGCAGCGCCGGTGGTGATGACGTGTATCGAATGCGCCCGCATGACACCGTCTGCGGTGCGCCGGTATTCCGCGACGGCGGGCTGGTCGTTCGCGGCCGTCGGGACCAGGGCCATGTGGCCGGGTTCGGTAAAGGCAACCCGGGCGAGGAATCGGGTGACGGCGTCGCGCCCGGTGAACCACACCGGCAGGGGCGGCATCTCGAGCCTGACATCCGCTTGCAGCAACTCGGTCAGCGCTGCGAGATCCGCGTTTTCGAAAGCGGCGCAATAGCGGTCGAGCAACTCGCGGCGATGCGCGTCGTCGGGTTCGGCCGCGTCCTCTTCGCTCGGCGCAACCTCGGCGAGGTGAGCGCGCGCTCGCTGCAGCGCGCTGTTGACCGCGACCGGCGTCGTTTCGAGCAGCTCGGCGACCTCGGCGGCGCTGAACTGCACGACGTCGCGCAGGATCAGCACCGCGCGTTGACGTGCCGGGAGCTCTTGCAGCGCCGTCGCGACCGCCAGCCGCACGCTGTGCCGCGCGGTAACCGCGGTCTCGGGCGTCAACGCGTCCGGCAGCGGCTCGAGCCAGTGATAGCTGCCGCCGCCAAAGTCGAGGTCGGTGTCCGGGTCGTCCGAACCAGCGCCCAGCCCCGCGGGCAACACGCGGCGAGCCCGGTTCTCCAACGCGCGCAGGCACGCGGTCGTCGCGATCCGATACAGCCAGGTGCGCAGCGCGGCGCGTTCTTCGAACGACGGGTAGCCGCGCCAGCCGCGCAGGTAGGTCTCCTGGACGAGATCCTCGGCGTCATGCACCGAGCCGAGCATGCGGTAGCAGTGCGCGATCAACTCGGCACGAAATGGCGCCGCCTGCTCGATGAAATCCTCCTGGGCCGGCACGGCTGCTCTCCTATCACGGGCGTACATATCAGTAGAGACGCGCGGCCCCGAAAATTCATCGCTCGGGCGGCGATGAATATCGCCACTGCGACGTATCGAACCCAATATGACCGAAATGACCGAAAACCAACCAATCACCACCCAGCCCGACGCCCTGGCCGGCACGACGGCGATCGTGACCGGTGCGAGCCGCGGATTCGGCCGCGCCATCGCCGCGGCGCTGTCGGCTGCCGGCGTGCGCGTCGTCGGCGTTGCCCGCAGCGCCGCGCAACTCGACGAACTGCGCGACGAACTGGGCAAGACGTTTACTCCCGTCGCGGCCGACGCTGCCGATCCAGTGCTGGCCGGACGGCTCATTGACGAGCACCGGCCGCACACCCTGGTGCTCTGCGCGGGGGCAAGTCCGACAATGAGTCCGTTGCCCGAACAGACGTGGGAGAGTTTCAGCCAAATCTGGAACGTGGATGTCGCGCAGGCGTTCCACTGGACCCGCCACGCGTTGCGGCACCCGCTGGCGCCGGGCAGCTCGGTGATCGCGATGTCCAGTGGCGCCGCGCTCAACGGTTCACCGCTCAGCGGCGGCTACGCGGGGGCGAAGGCCGCCGTCAAGTTCATCGCCGACTACGCCGCGATCGAGTCGCAGCGGGCGGGGCTGGGCATCAGCTTTGTGTCGGTTCTTCCGCGGCTGACGCCGGCCACCGAGTTGGGCGCCAAAGCCGTGGCCGCCTACGCCGGCCGGCAGGGCGTCGACGTCGACACCTTCGTGCAGGCGGGTGGACCGGCTCTCACCGCGGAGCAAGTCGGCCAGTCAATCCTGGAGATCGCCCGCGGCGAGCACCGGGACCACGGCGCATACCTACTCACAGCCACGGGCCTGTCGGCGCTGGCCTGAAGCAACTGAAATCGAAAGGCGGAGAACACCAATGAACACACCTCCGAT
Organism: Mycobacterium sp.; assembly: GCA_035642315.1. Classification (GTDB taxonomy): domain Bacteria; phylum Actinomycetota; class Actinomycetes; order Mycobacteriales; family Mycobacteriaceae; genus Mycobacterium. Next base: position 754 of record DASQSQ010000617.1, on the reverse strand, counting down.
CGTGTCGGCGCAGCAGTGGGCAGACGCCCACCGGCAACTGCGGGCGAAGGAAAAGGAAGTTATGCGCGCCCATGACGCGCTGGCAGCGGAGCGGCGCCGGATGCCCTGGCTGGCCGTGGATAAGCGGTACGAGTTCGACGGACCCGACGGCAAGGTCGACTTGCTGGGCCTATTTCACGGCCGGCGTCAGCTGCTCGTGTATCGCGCGTTCGTCGGGCCTGACATCGACGGCTGGCCCGACCACGGCTGCCGCGGCTGCTCGATGATCGCCGACCACATCGGCAACCTGGCCCACCTGAACGCCCGCGACACCACGCTGGTGTTCGCCTCGCGGGCACCGCAGCCCGGCATTGAACGGCTGAAGGCACGGATGGGCTGGGACATGCCGTGGTACACGATCACCGACAGCTTCGATGTCGACTTCGGCGTGGACGACTGGCACGGCACCAACGCGTTCATCCACGACGGCGAACGGGTGTTCCGCACCTACTTCATCAACGGTCGCGGTGACGAGGTGCTGGGCAACACCTGGAGCTTCCTGGATATGACGGCGCTCGGCCGCCAGGAAACCTGGGAAGACTCACCGGAGGGCTACCCGCAGAGTCCGCCCTACGAATGGTGGGACTGGCACGACGCATACGGCGAGCACGTGCCGTCACGTTGGTTTGGTGAGCCCGACCCGAACGATCCCAACGACCAGCGGCCGCCGCGCAGCGGCTAATCAGGCGGTAAAACGACCGGAAATCAAAAACCA
>DASQSQ010000616.1:0-4102 GCA_035642315.1 Mycobacterium sp. | reverse complement strand
GGGACCCGGCTTCGGCGGTCCCGGATTTGGTGGTCCCGGATTTGGTGGACACGGCTGGGGCGGGCCAGGCCATGGTGGACACGGTTTCGGTGGGCCCCGCAAGCGAGTAGTGATCGGCACCGCCGCGCTGCTGCTCGACGGGCCGGCGACCGCGGCGCAGATCGTGCAGCGTGTTTCCGAGGCGACCGACGGCGCTCTGACTCCGCCGGAGCCGATCGTCGAGCTCGCGATCGGGCACCTCGCGGGCCGCGGCTTTGTCACGGTCAGCGACGGGGTAGCAACGCTGACCGAGCAGGGAACGAATGTGTTGGCGTGGAAGGGCGTCACCAGCGAGGGCTTTCACGCTCGGCTCGCTCAGGTGGCAAAGTTCGGTGATGTCATCAAGATTCGTTGGGGACTTGTGGAGCTTGCCGGACTGGCGCGGACGATCGCCTGGTCGGGCACGGATGCGCAGAAGGCGAAACTCGCCGAGGCGCGCACCAAGGTTCTGACTGCAATCACCGAAGCGAAGAAGTCGCTGCACAGCGCGCTCGCCGAGAGCTGACCGAATAAACCACCAGCGCGGCCGTGACCTCCGCACGGTCGCGTTGGTGTTTCGCGGTTATTGTCCGGCCTGGCGCAGTTTTTCAGCTAGCCGACGGTTGACCGGTTCGGGCAGCAGCTCGGACACATTGCCGCCGAGCATCGCGACCTCTTTAGCCAACGACGACGACACGAACGAATACCGCGGCGTGGTCGCCACGAAGAAGGTGTCGACGCCGGCGACGTGTTTGTTCATCTGGGCCATCTGCAGTTCGTATTCGAAGTCGGTGCCGGTGCGCAGCCCTTTCACGATGGCCGTCATCCCGCGGGCGGTGACGAAGTCGACCACCAGACCTTCCCCGACCTCCACCCGAAGGTTGGACAGATGCGTCGTCGACTCCTTGATCATCGCGATCCGCTCGTCCAGGTCGAACATGCCCTTTTTGGCGGGGTTGAACAGGATCGCCACTACCACTTCGTCGAACTGGGCCGCGGCGCGTTCGAAGACGTCGATATGGCCCAATGTCACCGGGTCAAATGAGCCCGGACATACCGCGCCGCTCATGGGGCAAGACGCTACACGCCTGGCTGTAGCCATTCGGCCAGCTCTAAACGGGTGTCGCCGTAAACCCGCTGCTGCCAGGTGTGCCAGCCAGTCGGCCAACCCAGCGGCGTGCCGCCGGCCGCACGCTCGACAATGACGAGCGTTCCCTCGTGCACCCAGCCGTGCGTGGTCAACGTGGCCAAAACCGCGTGCACGTCCGCGGTCTCGACGTCGTAGGGCGGGTCGGCCAGCACGAGGTCGACCGGTGCGGCTGCCCCGGCTGCCAGCACGGCTGCCACCTGCCCGCGACGCAACATCGCGCCGGGCAGGCCGAGGGTCGCAATGTTGCGCTCCAGCACGGCCGCCGCCCGGCGGTCAGACTCGACGAACAGCGCCGACGCCGCACCGCGTGACAACGCCTCGAGCCCCAGAGCACCCGAGCCGGCGTATAAATCCAGCACCGACATTCCGGTGAGGTTTCGCCGCGCGGCCACGATGTTGAACAGCGACTCGCGGACCCGATCGGTTGTCGGCCGGGTTCCCCGCGGCGGTACCGCGATGCGCCTGCCCCCGGCCACGCCGCCGATGATCCGGGTCACAAAGCGCCGCTCGGCACGGTCAGGCCAGCACCACCAGCAGGTCGCCACCCTCTACCTGCGCTGTGGCGGCCACCGCCACCCGCTCGACGGTCGCGTCGGCAAGCACGGTGATAGGCGCTTCCATCTTCATGGCCTCGATGGTCGCGATGGTCTGGCCGGCGGTCACCTGATCTCCTTCGGCGACCCCGACGGTGACGACGCCGGCGAAAGGCGCAGCGACGTGGTTGGAATTGGTCCGGTCAGCCTTCTCCGCGGCCGGGGCTGTGCTGGCGATGCTGCGATCACGCACTTCCACCGGCCGCAGCTGGCCGTTGATGATGCACATCACCGTGCGCATGCCGCGCTCGTCGGCCTCGGAGATGGCTTGCAAGCCGATCAGCAACTCCACGCCGGGTTCCAACTGCACCCGGTGTTCTTCACCTTGCCGCAGGCCGTAGAAGAACTGGTTGGCCGACAGCCGCGAGGTGTCGCCGTAGGCCTCCCGATGCACCTCGAATTCCTTTGTCGGGCCTGGGAATAGCAGGCGGTTGAGGGTCGCTTGCCGCTTTGGCCCAACCAGCGTCAGCGTCGACTCGTCTTCGGGTGTCAGCTCCTGGACGGGTTTAGCCGGGCCGCGGCCGGACAACGCCTTGGTGCGCAACGGTTCTGGCCACCCGCCGACCGGATCACCCAGCTCCCCGCGCAGGAAGCCGAGCACCGACTCCGGAATATCGAATCGCGCGGGCTCTGCCGCGAATTCGTCGGCGCTGACCCCCGCGCCGACCAACGCCAGCGCCAAATCGCCGACCACTTTCGACGAGGGGGTGACCTTGATCAGCCTGCCGAGCACCCGATCGGCGCCGGCGTAGGCCTCCTCGACTTCCTCGAACCGGTCCCCCAGCCCCAGCGCAATGGCTTGCTGGCGCAGGTTGGACAACTGGCCGCCCGGGATCTCGTGATGATAGACCCGCCCTGTCGGCCCCGGCAGTCCAGATTCGAAGGGCGCATACACTTTTCGCAACGCCTCCCAGTACGGCTCCAGCGCGCACACCGCCGACAGCGACAAACCGGTGTCGTAGTCGGTGTGGGCGGCGGCCGCGACGATCGAGCTCAGCGCGGGCTGGCTCGTCGTTCCCGCCATTGGCGCTGCGGCACCGTCCACGGCATCGGCCCCCGACTGCCACGCCGCCACATAACTGGCGAGCTGGCCGCCGGGTGTGTCGTGGGTGTGGAAGTGCACGGGCAGGTCGAAGCGGCTGCGCAGCGCACTGACCAGTAGTCGCGCGGCCTGCGGACGCAGCAGTCCGGCCATGTCCTTGATGGCCAGCACGTGGGCGCCCGCGTCGACAATCTGATCGGCCAGCTTCAGGTAGTAGTCCAGCGTATAGAGCCGCTCACCCGGGTCGCTCAAGTCACCGGTGTAGCACATCGCGACTTCGGCTATTGCAGTACCGGTTCCGCGTACCGCGTCGATCGCCGGCCGCATGGACTCGAGGTTGTTCAGCGCGTCGAAGATCCGGAAGATGTCGATACCGGTGGCCGTCGCCTCCTCCACGAACGCCGACGTGACCAGCTCCGGATACGGTGTGTAGCCAACGGTGTTGCGGCCCCGCAGCAGCATCTGCAGGCAGATGTTGGGCATCGCTTCACGCAGTGTCGCAAGCCGTTCCCAAGGGTCCTCTTTGAGGAAGCGCAGCGCGACATCGTAAGTCGCACCGCCCCAGCACTCCACCGACAGCAGCTCCGGCATGGTCCGCGCCAGATACGGCGCGACCTTGTGCAGCCCGCTGGTGCGCACCCGCGTCGCGAGCAGCGACTGGTGGGCATCGCGGAACGTCGTGTCAGTGACTTTCACCGCCGACGAGTCGCGCAGCCAGCGCGCGAAACCCTCCGGCCCCAGCTCGACCAGCAGCTGCTTGGACCCGGGCGGTGGAGCGACCCCCAGATCCACCTCGGGGAGCTTGTCGTGCGGATACACCGTCGATGGTCGTGAGCCATGCGGCTTGTTGACGGTCACCTCGGCCAGGTAGTTGAGGATCTTGGTGCCGCGATCGGCCGATGATCGCGCGGTGAGCAGAGCGGGGCGCTCCTCGATGAACGATGTGGTGACGTGACCGGCCTGGAAATCCGGATCGTCCAGAACCGCTTGCAGGAAAGGAATATTCGTCGACACGCCGCGGATGCGGAATTCCGCGATCGCGCGCCGCGCCCGGTTCACCGCCGTCGTGAAGTCGCGCCCCCGACACGTCAGCTTGACCAGCATGGAGTCGAAGTGGGCGCTGATCTCCGCACCGAGATTCGTTCCGCCGTCCAGCCGGATGCCCGCGCCGCCCGGGCTGCGGTAGGTGCTGATGCGTCCGGTGTCGGGCCGGAACCCGTTGGCCGGGTCTTCGGTGGTGATCCGGCATTGCAGCGCCGCGCCGTGCGGATGGATATCCTGCTGCCGCAAACCCAGGTC
>DASQSQ010000615.1:0-2543 GCA_035642315.1 Mycobacterium sp. | reverse complement strand
AAGGTCAGCGTGATAGCCGGCGGGTGAAAAGGTTCTGCGGCAAAGAAACCGAAGACAATGGTGGGCAGGGTGTAATCGAGATCCTTCAGATCCAGATCTGGCCGCAGCATGCCCTCCGCGGCGAGCACAACCAGGTAGTCGCGGTTGACATCGAGTTTGCTTTGCTCCAACCGGTGATGATGCGCCGCGGCGAGAAAAGTGCCGAGCGTGTCGGCGTCGCGCGTGTAGAGCGCTCGCAGCACTGGCCGATTCATCGCCTCGACGAACAACCGTCGCAGGTAGCGGTGCAGCGCAACCTCGGCCGGGTCATTGCGGACCGCTTCGACAATCGCGTCAGCCATCGCCGCCGCCTCGCGGGCGCTGACCGCCTGGAACACCTCCTCGCGAGACCGCCAGTGCAGGTAGATCGTCCCCTTACCGACACCGGCGCGCCGGGCCAATTCATCGATCGTCACCCGCCGGTAGCCCCACGACAGCAACAAGTCGCGGGCGGTATCGAGGATCCGATCGGCCCGCTGCCGTCGATCGAAACCGGAACGTTCCGCCGTCACCCTGATAACCTTATGACCAGAATACGATTCCGGTCAACAGTCATCTTGCGAGGATGGCCGAAAGTGCGCGGTGAAGCTCGTGTTCGGGATCGGCAGGCATCCGGTCCGCGCGCCAGCCGACGAAATCGTCCGGACGCACAAGCAAGGCCCCGTCGGGCGGGAGTCCAGTGACCTGCGCCCACTCGCCGTCGGGATCGAGAACGTGTCCCGCAGGCCCGATCTCGTGGACGGCGATCGGGACACCGAGGGCTGCCGACGCCGCCGCGGCCGCCTGCGCCCAAGAGCCGCCGTTCTCGGTGGTGAGCAACGTGAAGTCGTGGCCGAGCAGATCAAGCGTCGACACCCGCCGGCCACCGTGCTGCACCCAGACATGCGGCACCCGGGTGCCCGGTTGGCCACGCAATTCGTCCACTAACAACGCGGCGTCCGGGTCCGCGGGAGCAGGCTGGTCGGACACCACCGCAGCTGAGCGGTATTGGTATCCGATCAGCAGGGAGAACATCGACGCTTCCTCATCCAGCGGCAGCCCCGGACCCTGGTTGTCCAAGTCGATCAACGCCACCGTGGGCCCGGTCAGCGACTGATGAGCGGCAAACCGTCCGACCGGGTGTCGCTCGGCGTGGAAGGTGGTCAGCAGTTCGGGCTGCGCCGTTCCCTGCAGCACCGCAGCCAGCTTCCAGGCCAGGTTGTGCGCGCTCTGAATGGCAGTGTTGGCTCCCCCGGCCTTGAACGGCGGCATGGTGTGTCCAGCGTCTCCCACGAGAAAGACTCGCCCACACTGGAATTGGTCGGCCACTTGCTCGTACGGTTGCCACGCCGCGGCTTCGATGATCTCGAGTTCCATCTGCTCGCCGATGGCCTTGGTCAGCACCTCGCGGCAGTACTGCGGGGTGAATTGCGCAGCCGTCTCCCCTTTGTCGGGGAAATACGTGGTGATGAACATGCCCAGGTCGTCCTTGACCGTCAGGAATATGCCGTCCACGTCGGCGTTTTTGACCTGGACGCCATCGCCATCGTTGAGATGCGACACAAACTTGCGCCACGGCGCGCGGAAGTACATGAAGACGACGAAGATGGGTATGGCCCCATATCCAGAGGTACTGAGGCCAAGCCGTTTACGAGTCGGGCTGTGTACCCCGTCGGCGGCGACGAGATATTCGGCGCGGATCGTCTCGGACTCGCCGGAGTCCAGATCACGCAGCACCGCCGTGACGCCGGTGCCGTCCTGCTCGACGGAACACAGTTCCGTCCCGTAGCGCACCTCGCCGCCACGCCGTCGGGTTTCGGCGAGCAGCATCGGCTCGAGACTGCTCTGCGGACAGTATTGGATGGCCGGCTCGGGGCTGAGACCATCCAGGCCGACGAAGAATGTGTCCATATCGATGGCCGTTTTTTCTTCGTCGCTGTTCAGCGTCGGCCTGACGACCATGTCTGAAACGCGGTCGGCGACGGCGTGGACCTCGTCGGCCAGTCCCAGACCGCGAAGAATCTCCAGGCTGCGAAAGCTCAGGTTGCGGGCCTTCGGGTAGATGAAGACCTCGCGCCGCCTTTCGGCCACCAGCGACGCGATCCCGTGTTTGGCCAGCAGAGCCGATGTGGCGAGCCCACCGGCGCCCGCCCCGACGACCAGAACCGGAACATGTGTGACGTTCATGCTGGTCACCGCCTTTCCGCGGATACATTAAAGTAACAGTTACTACTATATAGTAGTTACTATCATTTTTATCCCAGCAGCTCTTTCGCCGCGCCGACCGCCCGCTTTCTGTCGGCGCCCACCAAACCGATCCGGGTGCGGCGGTCCACGATGTCGTCGACGGTCAACGCGCCTTCATGGGTGATGGCGTACTCGAACTCGGCCCGGGTCACGTCGATCCCGTCGGCCACCGGGTCGACCGGGCGCTCGCAGGTCGCGGCCGCGATCACGTTGGCCGCCTCTGCCCCGTAACGCAGCACCAGCGACTCGGGCAAGCCCGCCAGCCCCTCCTCCAGTGC
>DASQSQ010000614.1:0-3086 GCA_035642315.1 Mycobacterium sp. | reverse complement strand
GCAGCTGGGCCTAACAGCTCTCCCAAAGGACGCCAACGCCAAGTGCGTTGGCGTCCTTTGCGTTTCGGGGCGCCGGAGGCGCCCGCTATTCCACATCTACCCGCGAATAGGAGATACCGCCGGTACCGGCTACCCTTTACGGCAACCCCACGTAGCAAGGAGCTCCCGTGACATCTCTGATGGCTGAAGCCAGCAGCTTCATGGCCTTTGCTCAGCCCCAGATTCTTTTCTGCGGTACGTCTCCCGACGCTGCACGAAGGACCAGTCCAATCCCGATCGGAAAGCTACCAGTGAGCAACGACAATTTCCGCGGCAACGCCGCGAAGGTCCCGATACCCCCAACCGCTAAAGCCGCCGGTTACCTCGGGAGGCACTGATGGAAGGGTTTGCCGGGAAGGTGGCCGCGGTCACCGGCGCCGGATCAGGTATCGGTCAGGCGCTGGCCCTCGAGCTCGGCCGCTCCGGTGCCGCGCTGGCGATCAGCGATGTCAACCGCGAGGGACTCGCGCAGACCGAAGAGCAGTTGAAAGCCATTGGCGCACCGGTCAGATCCGACCGACTCGACGTCACCGAGCGCGAAGCCTTCCAGATCTACGCCGACCAGATCAACGCGCACTTCGGCAAAGTGAACCAGATCTACAACAACGCTGGCATCGCGTTCACCGGCGACGTCGAGATCACCGAGTTCAAGGACATCGAGCGGGTGATGGACGTCGACTTCTGGGGCGTCGTCAACGGCACCAAGGCGTTTCTGCCGCACCTGATCGCCTCCGGCGACGGGCACATCGTCAACGTCTCCAGCCTCTTCGGGCTGATGTCTATGCCCGGACAGGCCGCATACAACGCGGCCAAGTTCGCGGTGCGCGGCTTCACCGAAGCCCTGCGTCAGGAGATGGTGCTCAACCGCCACCCGGTCAAAGTGACGTCGGTGCACCCTGGCGGCATCAAGACGCCGATCGCCCGCACTGCTTCCGCCGCCGAAGGGGTGGACCCCGAGTTGATCGCGAAGCTGTTCGACAAGCGACTGGCCAATACCACTCCGCGGCGAGCCGCCGAGATTATCTTGGACGGGGTCCGCAAAAACAAGCCGCGGGTCCTGGTTGGCCCGGACGCCGTCGTGCTGGATCTGATTGTCCGGGTCACCGGCGCCAGCTACCAGCGGCTGTTCGCCCCCGTCGTCGCCCGGATGAAGCCGCCGTCGCGCTAGCGCCCGAGCGGGTGTTCGCCCAACCACCCGTCGGCCACCACTTGCGGGTCGGCGCCGGCGATCACCTGCCGGCGCATCTCGACCAGGGCGGCGGTGTCCAGCACACCCGCCACCTCGTTGACCGCCAGCAGCTGCCGATCGGTCAGCTCGTTGCGGCGATACAGCGGCACCACGTTTTCGGCCTGCACCAACGCCTGCTTGCCGTCGGTCAGCACGACCAGGTCGGCGGGCACACCCGGATCGGTGCTGGTGGTCCAGGCCGCGGTAACCGTCTGGTCTCGAAGCGCGGCGAAAAGTGTTGCATCGTCCGGGAATTCGCGGGCGGCAGGGAGTCTGCAGCTGCCGACCGCCGACGGCGTCGACGCACCGATGATCGATCCGATGACCAGGCCGTCGCAGTGCTGCGGCACCGCGGTCAGATCAGTGCCACCCCAGCTCTTGGCCGTCGACTCGGTGACCGCCAGCGCGGGCTTGTTCTCGGCAGCGGTGGTGTAGTCGCCGGCGGCGATGCCCTCGGGTAACGCGCCAACCATCGCCTTGTAGACCTGCGCGTCGGATCGCACAGTCGTGCCGGGCTGAAAGCGCCGCAGCACCCAGCCGGTGAAGCCGGGGACCACGACGAACGCACCCGAGTCGAGCTTGGTCAGCGGGTCGGGCGCCTGCTCGCTGCGGGCCGGGAACCCGTAGGAGCGCAGCGCCCCGGTGTAAATGTCAGCCAGCAGCACCGACTCGGCGCCGGGCCGGGACCCGACCACCAGCTCGTGGTTGCTGTGTCGGCTAGCTCCGCAGCCGGTCAACCCCAGCCCAGCAGCCAGCGCCAGCGCGGTTAACCTGGCGGCGGTCACTCCGCGGGATCTGCGGCGTCAGCCACCGCAGCGGCAACGGCCGGCTCGACTCGCGGATCCAACGGGCTCGGGACGACCCGGTCCAGCGCCAAATCGTCAGCGACGACCGAGACGATCGCCTCGGCGGCGGCCATTTTCATCCTCTCGGTGATCCTGCGGGCACCCGCGTCCAGCGCACCGCGGAAAACTCCAGGGAAGGCCAGTACGTTGTTGATCTGGTTCGGGAAATCACTTCGCCCGGTGGCGACCACGGCGGCGTGCTTGGCTGCCAGGTCCGGATGGATCTCGGGATCGGGATTCGAGAGCGCGAACACGATGCTTTCCGGCGCCATTGTCGCGATCAGCTCCTCTGGAACCACCCCGCCGGAGACCCCGAGGAAGACGTCGGCGCCTTCCAGCGCCTCGACCATGCCGCCGGTACGGTCGAGCGGGTTTGTGCGTGCCGCGACTTCGGCTTTGACGGTGTTCATCTCGGCACGGCCGCGGTGCAGAATGCCTTGCGAGTCGAGCACGGTGATGTCCGAAATGCCCTTGGCTTGAAGCAAATTGGCGCATGCGATGCCTGCCGCCCCGGCTCCGGAGATGACGATCCGCAATGCGCTCATGTCGCGGCCGAGCACCCTCGCGGCGCCGATCAGCGCGGCCAACACCACGATCGCGGTGCCGTGCTGGTCGTCGTGCATCACCGGACAATCGAGCGCCTCGATGACCCGGCGTTCGATCTCGAAGCAGCGCGGCGCGGCGATGTCCTCCAGGTTGACCGCGCCGAACGTCGGCCGCAGCCGCACCAGGGTTTCGACGATCTCGTCCGGGTCTTTGGTGTCCAGCACGATCGGGATGGCATCCAGCCCGGCGAACTCCTTGAACAGCCCGCATTTGCCTTCCATCACCGGTAACGACGCCGCCGGCCCGATGTCACCCAGGCCGAGGACCGCGCTGCCGTCGCTGACGACGGCCACCAGCCGGCCCGCCCAGGTATAGCGGGCGGCCAGGGTGTGGTCGCCGGCGATCGCACGGCTCACCTGTGCGACGCC
>DASQSQ010000613.1:0-12829 GCA_035642315.1 Mycobacterium sp. | reverse complement strand
CCCCGCTGCCTGCCGAATACGACCGACTCGCCGAACATTGGCCACAGGGCCGCCTGTCCAAGGCGTATGCCGCGTATGCCACCCCGTTCTGGCGGAGCAACGGATCTTCCGGTGAGGCGCTGTCCGACGAGGGCCCGGTGTTCATCACCTTCGACGTCAGCCCGCAGCCCGATGGACCGGGCATTCTGCTGGGGTTCGTCGATGCTCGCACTTTTGACGAGCTGCCCGCCGATCAGCGTAGGCAGCGCGCGTTGGAATGCTTCGCGTCGCTGTTCGGCGACGAAGCGCTCAAGCCACTGGACTATGTCGATCATCGTTGGGGCGCAGAAGAATTCGCCGCGGGTGGCCCGACCGCCGCGGTACCGCCAGGCTCGTGGACGCGTTACGGACCCTGGCTACGCCGCCCGGTCGGACCCATTCACTGGGCCGGCACCGAGACCGCCGACCAGTGGACGGGCTTCCTGGACGGCGCGGTGCGATCCGGGCAACGGGCCGCCACCGAAGTGGCTAAGCGACTATGAGCTGATGCGTCGGCTGCCGGCGATCAATTCGGCGAGCGCGCGCAGTTCCCGGTTGACCTCGGCGGGGCGTTCCAGCATCGAGCAGTGTCCGCCTGGCAGCACGACAAGGTCAACCAGGTTGGGTGCCGCGGCCGCGATCCGCTGCGATTGGACCAGCGGCGTCAGCCGGTCGCGCTCGCTGCCGATGACCAGCGTCGGGACCGTCAGGCCCTCCAGGTTGATGTGCCGACGCTGCAGTACATCGACCAGCGCCTTGCCGCAGCCGCCGCGCCCGCGCGGCGACGTGGCGTTGAACAACTCGTAGATCAGCGCACCGACTTCGGGGTCGGCGTCACGGCCGACCGCCAGCATCGAGATCATTTCCCGGGTGGCCCGACGGACCGCCGGCGGCACATCGAACGACCCGAAGATGTTCACCAGGGCGCGCGCGCCCAACACCCGGACCGGCGCGAACGGCGCCGGAACCGGCAGCAGCCTGACCTCGCGCAGCAGATCACCGGTGGTGGTGTTGATCAGCGCGACGGCGTCGGCGCGCGCCTCGACCTTGTGCCGGTAACGGTCCGACCAGGCGGCGAGGGCCATGCCTCCCATCGAGTGTCCGGCGATGACGGCACGCTCTCCCGGTGCGAGCGTCGCCTCGAGCACCGCATCGACATCCGACGCGAGGTGGGCCAGGCTGTACCCGCGGCGCCGGGGAATACCGCTGCGGCCATGGCCGCGATGGTCGAACGCGATCACCCGGTAATCGGTGGCCAACTCGGCGATCTGGTAGGCCCACACCCGGATGGCACAGGTGATGCCGTGCGAAAGCACGATCGGATAGCCGTTCTCGGGCCCGAATACCTCGGTGTGCAGGCGGGTGCCATCAGGGGCGCGGACGGGGACAGTGCGGCTGGGCGGCAAAGCCGCCGATAAAGAGCCCAGCGTGCGGGCCGATCGTCGAGAACTCATCGCGGCTCCCCTCCGGATGCGGCGCCGTCGCCGCGTGGCGAGAGTGTATCCGAGCGAGCTATGCAAAACGGGTCAAAATGTCTCCGGCGCTAATTGTTTGCGCAACGGAGCTGAAATCTCACCCGCCACCTGGGGTTTAGCGGCGCCCGGTTGGCGGCACTCTGGGGAATCCCGATTTGAAACTGCACGCCGCACGCCAGCTTTAGACTCTCATCATCGGGGAAATCGGGCTGAAAGAGGAGCGAACGATCATGGCAATTGACGCGGACACCGAGGCACGCGCACCGCTCGCGGACGACTTTCACAACGATGTGGCCGCCACGCAGCGATACTTCGACAGCCCGCGGTTCGACGGAATCACTCGCCTCTACTCCGCACGTCAAGTCGTAGAGCAGCGCGGCACCATCCCAAGCGATTACATCGTGGCGCGGGAGGCGGCGGAGGCTTTCTACCCGCGCTTGCGTGAGCTGTTCGCCCAGCGCAAGAGCATCACCACCTTCGGCCCATACTCGCCCGGCCAGGCAGTGACCATGAAGCGGATGGGTATCGAGGGCATCTACCTCGGCGGGTGGGCGACCTCGGCCAAGGGCTCGATCACCGAAGACCCGGGACCCGACCTGGCCAGCTATCCGCTCAGCCAAGTGCCCGACGAGGCCGCCGGCCTGGTCCGCGCCCTGCTGACCGCCGACCGCAATCAGCAATACCTGCGGTTGCGGATGAGCGACGAACAACGCGAACGGACACCGGCGGTCGACTACCGGCCGTTCATCATCGCCGACGCAGACACCGGCCACGGCGGCGATCCACACGTGCGCAACCTGGTCAAACGGTTCGTCGAAGCGGGCGTCCCGGGATACCACATCGAGGACCAGCGCCCGGGCACCAAGAAGTGTGGGCATCAGGGCGGCAAGGTGCTGGTGCCTTCCGACGAGCAGATCAAGCGCCTCAACACCGCTCGCTTCCAGCTCGACATCATGCGAGTGCCGGGCATCATCGTGGCGCGCACCGATGCAGAGGCGGCCAACCTGCTCGACAGTCGCGCCGACGAGCGCGACCAGCCGTTCCTGCTCGGCACCACCAACCTGAAGATCCCGTCCTACAAATCCTGCTTCCTGGCGATGGTGCGGCGCCTCTACAACGCGGGTTTCACCGAACTCAACGGCCACCTGCTCTACGCCCTCCCCGAGGGCGAATACGCCACTGCGGACGCCTGGTTGGAGCGTCATGGCATTGCGGAGCTGATCACCAAGGCGGCCGCGGCCCCCGATCACGCCCAGGAGTCGATCGACGCCGTCTTCGACGAGGTCGAGTCGAAGTTCGTCGACGCGTGGCAGAACGATGCCGGGCTGATGACCTACGGCGAAGCCGTGGCGGATCTGCTCGAATTCGCCGAGAGCGAAGGCGAATCGCGCGACATGAGCGTCGACGAATGGCGCCAGTTCGCCCAGCGTGCACCGTTGTACACCGCGCGTGAAAAAGCGCGCGAGCTCGGCGCCGACCCCGGCTGGGACTGCGAGCGGGCCAAGACGCCGGAGGGCTACTACCAGATCCGCGGCGGCATCCCGTATGCGATCGCCAAATCGCTTGCCGCGGCGCCGTTCGCCGACCTTCTCTGGATGGAGACCAAGACGGCAGATCTCGTCGACGCGCGCGAGTTCGCCGAAGCGATCCACGCCGTGTACCCCAACCAGATGCTGGCCTACAACCTGTCGCCTTCGTTCAACTGGGATACCACCGGGATGACCGATGACGAGATGCGGGCGTTCCCTGAGGAACTCGGCAAGTTGGGCTTCGTCTTCAACTTCATCACGTACGGCGGACACCAGATCGACGGCGTCGCCGCGGAGGAGTTCGCTACGTCGTTGCGCCAGGAGGGCATGCTGGCGCTGGCTCGCCTGCAACGAAAGATGCGCCTTGTCGAATCTCCTTACCGCACACCGCAAACCCTGGTCGGCGGACCGCGCAGCGATGCCGCACTGGCCGCGTCGTCCGGTCGCACGGCGACCACGAAGGCGATGGGCGAGGGATCCACTCAGCACCAGCATCTTGTGCAGACCGAGGTGCCCAAGAAGCTGTTGGAGGAATGGCTGGCGATGTGGACCGAGCACTACCAGATTCCGGAAAAGCTTCGCGTGCAACTACGTCCGCGACGCGCCGGCTCCGACGTGCTCGATCTCGGCATCTACGGGGACGGAGACGAGCCGCTTGCCAACGCGGTCGTCGACCCGATCAAGGACCGGCACGGACGCAACATCCTCACGGTGCGCGACCAGAACACGTTCGCCGAGAAACTGCGCCAGAAGAGGCTGATGGACATCATTCACTTGTGGCTGATCCATCGCTTCAAGCCCGAGATCGTGTACTACGTGACACCGACCGAGGACAACATCTATCAGACCGAGAAGATGAAGTCGCACGGCATCTTCAGCAACGTGTACCAGGAGGTCGGCGAGATCATCGTCGCCGACGTGAACCAGGAGCGCATCGATGAACTGCTGGCGCCCGATCGCGAGGCGCTGAAGAGGCTGATCGCCAAGCAGGACTAGCCGCCGCTGGCGCCGACCAGCTCCGGATGGAACTTGGCTGCCATCCGGCGCATCCCGTCACGCCAGTCGACAGTGGTGCTGCCGACGAGTTCGCGCATCCGGCTCGAGTCGGTCGGGTTACCGCGCAGCGCCTGATCACTCTCCTGGAACACCGGCTCCTTGCCGACCAGCGAGCCAAGATAGTTGCACCAGTCCTGCAGGCTGACGGTCTGCTCACCACACCAGTTGAGTGTGGTCGCCGGAACCGATGCCGCCGCAAGCAGTTTCGGGATGGTCGCGATGATGTCATCCTCGTGGATCGGGTTGTAGCGGGCCGGGCCGCCGGCCGGGACCGGGATCGGGATGCCGGCGAGCATCATCTCCATGTGATAGAACGGCCAGCCGCCATTGTCGCCATACGGGACATTGAGCCGGCCGATGATGGTCGGCACGCCGAGTGCGCGGGCCATCGTCCTGGCGACTACCTCGCCCGCGATCTTGGAGATGGAATAGGTTGGAAACAAAGGCTTGTGGTTGTCACCTAACGCGGCGCGCTCGGTCCGTGGCTCGTCGTCCGGCGGGTCGTAGACGGCACCCGAGGAGCAATGCAGGAACGCTTTAGCGTTGCGGCAGTGAGCCATCAACAAACCGATGGACTCGGCGTTGGCCGCGAGGTCTTTGTCCCAGTTCCCACTCTTGGCCACCGCCAAGTTGAGCACGTAATCAAAATCGGACGGGAGGCTGGCGAAGTCCCCGGCGGCCAGGTTGACGGTCTCGCACCGCACCCCCGACTTCTCCATGGCCTCATGCGCCGCCGCATTCGTGAATCGGGCGATACCCCAGACTTCGTTATCGACCGCCAGGGCCTGGGCAATGGGACTGGCAACCTGGCCGGTCGGGCCGGTGATCAGGATCTTGGCGCCGCGCATGCGCTGATGCTAAGCGACCTGCGCATCCGGCCGAACTCGAGGCCCGGGAACACTCATGTACACCGATCGGTTTGCAATTGGTGTACGCACCCTGCGAGGAGGAGACCTGCATGTCATCTGTCCTGATCACCGGAGCCAGCCGCGGTATCGGCCGCGCCATCGCCACCGAGCTCGCCAGCCGCGGACACCGCGTCGTCGCAACCGCACGCGACCCGCGGTCGCTGGCCGGCCTGGACGTCGGCGAACGGCTGGCCCTCGACGTCACCGACGACGCCAGCGTCACGGCCGCTGTCGAGGCCGCCGGCGACATCGACGTATTGATCTCCAACGCCGGCGTCATCTTCTATTCCGCTGTCGAAGCCATCCCGCTGCCCGAACTGCAGCGTGTGTTCGATCTCAACACGGTCGGCGCGATTCGCGTCGCCCAGGCAGTACTGCCGCAGATGCGCGCCCGCGGTGACGGGAAGCTGCTGTTCATGTCCAGCGCCGTCGGGCGCATCGTCTTGCCGCCGGGGGCGGCCTATGCGTCGACGAAGTGGGCGCTCGAGGCGCTGGTCGAATCTCTTGCCATCGAAGTGGCCCCGTTCGGCGTCCAGGCGACGCTGCTCGAGCCCGGCCCGGTGAGCTCCGGCGCGCTCGACGACGTGACGGCCTACACCCTGCCCGAGGACCCGTACGCCAAATTACTCAGCAGGTCGCTTGACGGGATGATCACGACGGAACAGGTGGCCGCCGAGGTCGCCGACGCCGCCGAAAAGCCGCAGCTGCCGTTGCGGATTCCGATCGGCAATCCGGCGCGCGCGCTGCTGGCAGCCCGCCACGCCGCGCCCGACGACGTGCCGTTCGTACCGACAGCAGCTGGCTAGGGCCGCATCTCGTAAGCGCCGTCGTAGGCCTTGACCTGTTCCCACACCCGGTCGAAGCGGTCTGCGTCGACGACCGGCTTGCGCACCGCGGAGATAGCCCAGTCTTGTTGCGCTGCAGTCGAGCTCGATTTGCCATGCAGGGCGACGGCATGTTGGGAGAAGTCGCGGATCTGGACATTGAAGATCTGGTCCACCAAGTCGTGGTCCAGCCCGATCAGATCGGCCTGCTCGAGAATCAGCTGGCCGTAGACGACCAGGGTGAACAGGTGACCGATCACGAGCAGGAAGTCGAGGTCGCGCATCTGGTCTCGGTCCGGCGCGGCGGTGGCCAGCAGCTCCTTGAGTGCACGGGCCTGCTCGTAGAAGAGCGCCACGTTCGGAATGTCCACGTGCCGTTCGTAAATCGGTGCCCAATCGGCGAACTGGACCTTTGATGCGCCGCGAGCGGGACCCTGCGCCCAGAAGAACACGTCATCGGCCGGGTCGTTGCGGGTCCCGATCTCCGGGTAAGTCGCCGGGTTGAACATGTAGTTGGGCATGAACTTCAGGATTTGCGCGACGTTGACGTGCACGGTGCCTTCCAGCCGAGGCAACGCGCCGATCAGCCGCGCCACTTCGCAGAAGTAGGTGCTTTTCTCGAAGCCTTTGGCGGCCAACACATCCCAGAGCAACGTGACAACCGTCTCACCCTCAGAGGTGACTTTGGACTTGGTCACCGGGTTGAACAGCAGGTAGCGGCGGTCATCGAGGCTGGCGCTGCGGAAGTAGTCGATCGCGCGGTCGCTGAACAGCTTCATCGCGACCAACCTGGCGTAGGCCTCGACGAAACTGGCACGCACGTGGGGGAAGTCGGTGACCGGGTTGCCGTACAGGATGCGGTTGTTGGCGTGCGTGATCGCCTCGTAGAAGGCGTGCTCGCACATCCCGATCGAGCCGCTGCACAGATTGAACTTGCCGACATTGACGGTGTTGAGTGCGGCCGAGAACGCCTCCGGACCGGTGCACAGGATGTCCTCCTCGTGCACCGGATAGTCGTTGAGCCGGAAGTTGCTCACGAACATCTGGCCGTGCACCACGTTGCCGATCAGTTCGTAGTTCTGGTGGCCGCTGTCGGCGACGAACCACACGTAGCCGTCGGCACCGTCGACGTCGGTGCGGCGGGAGAACACCGACACCATGCCCGCGACGTTGCCGTTGCCGATGTAGTACTTCTCCCCCGACGCGCGAAACACCACGCCCTCGTCGTCATTGGCGGTGGCGGGGGTCAACAGCAAGTCGGTGTTGTAGATGTCGGCGCCGTGCTCGCGCTCGGAGAGCGCGAACGCCATCACGCCGCCCGCCTCCAATTGGGCGGCCGCGCGCTCCTTGGCTTTGATGTTGTCGCTCTGCCAGATCGGCCCGAGGCCCAGGATCGTGACCTGCTCGGCGTACCAGTACGACAGTCCGTAGAAGCCGAAGATCTCGCTCAGCGCGGCGTTGCGGGAGGTGTCCCACCGCTTGTGCGCGTCGCCTCCGCCGTATTCCGACGGGGTCAGGAAGGTCGCGAAGATCCGCTCCTGCTTGATGAAGTCGAGGAAGTCCGACACCCACGCCGCCTCGAGATCGTCGCGGAGCAGCCGCGCCTTGCCGCGGCCTTCGAACCAGTCGATCACCGCGCGTAGCTGGCGCCGCGTCTCAGGGTCGAAATGCGACGGGTCGTAGGAATTCGGATCGAACAGCAGTCCCATGGCCGTCGAATCTAGCGCTAGTCACCCGGTCCATCTCGAGAAGCTAACGATTTGGTCGGCGAGCGGTGTGGGTATGCGCGCCACTTGGTGAGCCATGTTCTGGTGGAGGCCTGATGTCCTCGTTTGTGTTTCGCACCTGCCGCGCCGCGCTCGCGGCGACGGCGGGTTGTGCGATGTTTGCCTTCGGCGTGCCGTCCGCCCCCGCCGACCCGTCGACCGATGCCCTGGGCTTCGTCGATTCCACCGCACGCTGCGCCGCGCCGGACACCGCGGTGGCCTTCGGCAGCACGGCGACTTCGCGGGTGGCGATCTGCGAGAGCTCCAGCGGCAAATACGAGTACCGCGGTGTGCGGATCGGCGACGGCGCCAAGCTGGTGGTGCCGGCGACGGCGTCCGGTGACGGCGGATACGTCGGCGAGAGCGACGGGATCACCTATACGGTGACGTCGAGTTCGCTGGTGGTCAGCCAGGGCAACCAGGTGATCCGCAGCGAACCGATGGTGTATTTCCACGGGGCGAAAACGACGCCGACGCCGGCCGCGGGACCCACGCAGGCGGCCGCACCCACCCCGACGACATCAACGGCGCCATTGCCGCCACCGCTGCCCGCCGAAGTGGGCGGCAAGCACTAAGCAGGTGCCGCAGCCGAAATCGATTGGCTCACGGTGTAACTGTCGATTCCTTCGGTGCCGAGCTCGCGGCCGTAGCCGCTGTTCTTGACACCGCCGAACGGCGCCGCGGGGTCCATGATGTAGCCCTCGTTGACGCCGAAAGTGCCCGACCGTACCCGGGCCGCGACGCCGTATCCGCGATCGACGTCGGTGGTGAACACCGAGCCGGCCAGCCCGTACTCGGAGTCGTTGGCGATGTGGATCGCCTCGTCTTCGTCGCGGTAGGGAATCACGGTCAGCACCGGGCCGAAGATCTCTTCGCGGGCAATCCGCATGTCGTTGCTCGCGTCGCTGAACAGCGTCGGCCGCACGTACCAGCCGCTGTCCAGACCGTCGGGCAGGTCGGCGCCGCCGGTCACCAGGCGCGCCCCCTCGCTGCGGCCCGATTCGATGTAGCCGCGGACCCGTTCCTGCTGCCGCTTTGCCACCAGCGGGCCGATCTGGGTGTTGGGATCGGCCGGGTCGCCGACCGTCATCGACTCCATCGCCGCCGCCAAGGCGTCGACGAACTCGTCCTTGCGGGCTGACGGCACCAGGATCCGGCTGAGCGCGTTGCAGACCTGGCCGCTGTTGGCCAGGCTGGCCATCTGAATGCCGGTGGCGACGGCCGACGGGTCGGCATCGTCGAGCACGATGGCGGCCGACTTGCCGCCCAGTTCGAGGCTGACCTGTTTGAGTCCCGCGGCGCAGGCGAGGGCCACCTGGCGGCCGGCCGCCGTCGACCCGGTGAACGAGACTTTGTCGACGCCTCCGTGGCTCACCAGCAGCTCGCCGACCTCGCGACCGCCGGGCAGCACGTTCAGCACACCGGGCGGCAGGTCGGCCTCGGCGACCAGGTCGGCGAGCAACTGCGCGTCGAGCACCGACTCGGGTGCCGGTTTGAGCACCACCGAACAGCCGGCCAGCAGCGCCGGCACCACCTTGGTGACGGTGAGAAACTGCGGCATGTTCCACGGCACCACCGCGGCGACGACTCCGACCGGTTGCTTGAGTATCCGAATGTCCTTGCCGTACAAGCCCGGACGCGCCTGCTGCCATTCGTAGTTTTGCGCCATCCCGCAGAACGCCGAGATCATCGTGAGTGGCAGCGCCACCTGTGCCCTTTTGGCGAAACTGATGGGAGCGCCGATCTCGGCCGAGATCAGCGCCGCCATGTCGGCTCGCCGTTCTTTGTAGATGCCGGCCAGTCGGGTGAGTGCCTCGATCCGTTCTGCGGGCTGCATCCGCGGCCATGGTCCGGTGTCGAACGCCGCCCGGGCGGCTTCGACCGCGCGATTCACGTCTTCGGGTCCCGCGCAGGCCGCGTGACCGATGATCGCCTCGCTGTGCGGCGACACCACGGTGATGACGGCGTCAGAGCCGGGAGCATCCCACTTGCCGTCGATGAAGAGCTGATCCCTGTCGTACATCACTGCCTCTCAGGTGTTGCGGCCGCCGTTGACGCCGAGGATCTGTCCGGTGATGTAGCTGGCTTCCTCGGATATGAAAAACGAACACGCGGCGGCGATATCCTCGGGCCGGCCCACCCGGCGCACCGGTGTGCGCTTGATGTGGTCCTCCACCGAGCCACCGAGCAGATGCCGGCTTTCGGCGCTGCGGAGCATCGGTGTGTCGACGAATCCCGGCGGGACAGCGTTGACGGTGATCCCGGACGGACCGTATTCCAGGGCCAGTGATTTGGTCAGGCCGTTCACCGCGGATTTCGCGGCCACATAGTGAGCCATGAACGGTTGCCCGGAGTGCGTGCTGGACGACGAGATGTTGACAATGCGTCCCCACCCCTCCTCGAGCATGTCGGGCAGCACAGCCTGGATGGTGTGGAATACACCGTTCAGGTTGACGTCGATGACCTTGGACCATTCCTCAAACGACATGTGCGAGAACTTCTTGAAGCCTTCCACCCCGGCCGCGTTGACCAGCACCAGGATTGGGCCGAACTGCTCACGGATCGCCGCGGCGGCGGTGTCGACTTGGGCACGGTCGGTGACGTCGGCGACTTGGCCGAACCCATCCTCGGTCGGCGACAGGTCGATGACCGCGACCTGAAATCCGTCGCTGCGCAACCGCTGGGCGACCGCGCGGCCAATCCCTGACGCACCGCCGGTCACGACCGCCGTCTTCAAGCCTGATACCCACCTTCCTGGGCGACCGCCCAAACATGCCTATCACTCCCCGTCGACGGCGGTCAAGTGACGGGTTAGGGTCCGTTGATGGACCGGCCGCCCTTTCGTTTCGCAGTGCAGGCGACCAACGCCGCCGGCGGCCGCGAGTGGCACGACACCGTTCGCAGAGTCGAAGACCTCGGCTACTCAACGCTTTTCCTGGCGGATCACTATCTGGGACCGGGTCCCGCGCAGCGCGCCGCTCGCACGCCTCGGCAAGACCTGGCTCCCATCGCGGCGATGGCTGCAGCGGCCGCGGTGAGCTCGACGCTGCGCATCGGGTGCCGGGTGTTCTGCATCGACTATCACGCACCGGCGGTATTGGCCAAGGAAGCGGCGACTCTTGATCTGCTCTCTGACGGACGGTTGGAGATGGGCATCGGAGCCGGGTGGAGCGAAGTCGAGTACGACGCGATGGGACTTGACTTCGATCCGCCGGGCCGACGAATCGCCAAGCTAGCCGAGGTCGTTTCGTTCATCAAGGCGCATTGGCAAGGCGACGAGCTGAACTGGTCCGGCGAGTTCGTTCGGGTGCACGGATACGCCGGGCGGCCCCGTCCGGTGCAACACCCACATCCGCCGATCATGATCGGCGGGGGCGGACCGCGAGTCCTCGCTCTTGCTGGCCGCGAAGCCGACATCGTCAGCATTTCCAACGTGCCGTTTGTGGCCCGCGACGGCGACGGCCTCGATCCGCAGGCTGTCGCGGGGCGTCGGATCGGCTTCGTGCGCGACGCCGCCGGCGAGCGCTTCGGCGATCTGGACGTCGAGAGCTCGCCGTACTTCACCCAGATCACCGGCGACCCCGAGACGGCTCTGGAGGAGTTGGCGGATTTGACCGGGATACCGGCCGAACTACTGTGCGACCATCCCAACGTCCTGGTCGGGTCGGTGGAAAGCATTGTGGAAACGCTGTGTTCGCGCCGCGATGAGCTGGGCGTCAACTACGTCACCGTGCAGCAGTCCCAGATCGGATCCTTCGCCCCGGTGGTGGCCCGGCTGCACGGATGCTGAGCCTTGACCGCCACCAGCATAGATGGGACGATTTGGGCGATCGCTCAAAGAAACGGGAACGCTCTATGGCAAAACGGACCAGATACACCGAGTACCACGACCGGTACCCGAACTATCGGCTCGAACTCACCGACGACGGAATCCTGTTCATGCAATGCCACACCAACGGCGGCAGCCTGGTGTGGGACTGGCGGGCACACGACGACATGTCCGACGCGTTCGCCGATATCGCTGGCGACCGCGAGATCAAGGTGCTCATCCACACCGGCACCGGCGAGAACTACAACGCCAATTGGGGACGCATGCCCAACGGCGACCCCGTCGAGAAGCCCGAGTATCTGCTGATGCCCGGCACCCGCGGCCTCAACAAGCTTGACGAAAAAGCTTGGTATGCCAGGCATCTGATCACCAACGTGCTCGACGTCGATGTTCCGATGATCAGCGCCGTCAACGGCCCGTGCAACATGCACTCCGAGGTGCCGCTGCTCGGCGATATCGTGCTGGCTTCCGACGACGCCTACTTCCAGGACGCATCGCATTTTCCCCGCGGCCAGGTGCCCGGCGACGGTCAGCATGTGATCTGGAGTTTTTTGGCCGGCCACACCCGGGCCCGCTATTTCCTGCTGACCGGGATGAAACTCGGCGCGGCCGAAGCCAAGGAGTGGGGTGTGGTCAACGAGGTGCTGCCCAAACACGAGTTGCTGGACCGGGCGTGGGAATTGGCCCGCGAACTGGTCAAACGTCCGCCGCTGACACTGCGTTACTCACGCCAACTGTTCACCAACCCGCTCAAGCGGGCCTTCATCGACGAACTCGGCCACGGCCTGGCCCGGGAAACCTACGCGCAGCGGGCCTTCTTTCCGTTCGGCGGTGAGATGGCGCCGCTGGACAGGGCCTGGGATCAGCAGCCGTGGTCGAGGTCGGAGCCCGACGGTCAGCACAGCGAAGGAGTCCGGTCATGACCAGCATCCAACAGCGGCTGTCGACCGGACGGGGCAAGTTCACCACCGACTACCCGGAACTCGGCACGGCCCCGGTCAGCTACGAAGACTCCATTTCCGAGGAATTCTTCGCCGCCGAGCGTGAAGCCGTATTCAAGCGAAACTGGTTGTGCGTCGGACGAATTGAGCGGCTGCCGCGTAAGGGCTCGTATTTCACCCGCGACCTGCCCGGTCGGCTCGCCTCGATCGTCGTCGCACGCGATCTGGACGACACCGTGCACGCGTTCCACAATGTGTGCGCCCACCGCGGCAACAAGGTCGTCTGGCAGGAGCACCCCGGGCGGGAGTCGTCGGGGACATGTCGCGCGTTCTCGTGCAAGTACCACGGTTGGCGGTACGGCCTGGACGGCAAGGTCAACCACATCACCAACGAGGACGAGTTCTTCGACCTGGACCAGAGCACACTGCGGATGCCACCGGTGCACTGCGAGGTGTGGGCGGGCTTCATCTTCGTGCACCTCG
>DASQSQ010000612.1:0-7577 GCA_035642315.1 Mycobacterium sp. | reverse complement strand
ACCGCAATGACGACCCCGCAACACCTGTCCGACCGCTACGAGCTGGGCGAAATCCTGGGCTTCGGAGGCATGTCCGAGGTCCACTTGGCCCGCGATGTCCGGCTACACCGGGACGTAGCGGTCAAGGTGCTGCGCGCCGACTTGGCTCGCGACCCCAGCTTCTACCTTCGATTCCGGCGCGAGGCACAAAACGCGGCCGCGCTCAACCACCCGGCGATCGTCGCGGTCTACGACACCGGCGAGGCCGAAACCGCGGCCGGCCCGCTGCCCTACATCGTGATGGAGTACGTCAACGGCGTCACCCTGCGCGACATCGTCCACACCGATGGGCCGTTGCCGCCCACCCGGGCCATCGAGATCATCGCCGACGCCTGCCAGGCACTGAACTTCTCCCACCAGCACGGCATCATCCACCGCGACGTGAAGCCGGCGAACATCATGATCAGCACTACCAACGCGGTGAAGGTGATGGACTTCGGTATCGCCCGGGCGCTCTCCGACGGCGGAGTCAGCGTCACCCAGACCGCGGCGGTAATCGGTACCGCGCAATACCTTTCGCCCGAGCAGGCCCGGGGCGATTCGGTCGATGCCCGTTCCGATGTCTACTCGCTCGGCTGCGTTCTCTACGAAATGCTCACCGGCGAACCGCCTTTCGTAGGTGACTCACCGGTCGCGGTGGCCTATCAGCACGTCCGTGAGGATCCTGTCCCGCCGTCGCAGCGGCATGAGGGCATCTCCGCCGACCTCGACGCCGTGGTGCTCAAGGCGCTGGCCAAAAACCCCGAGAACCGGTATCAGACCGCCGCGGAGATGCGCGCCGACCTGGTTCGGGTACACAACGGTGAACCGCCCGAGGCGCCCAAAGTCCTCACCGACGCCGAGCGCTCGTCACTGCTCGCCGCGCCGCATCCCGGTGGCTCGGGCGGGCCACAGACCGATCCGCTGCCCCGCCAAGAACTCGACTTCACCCGTGAGCGCGGGCCCGGTTCGATAGGCCGCTGGGTCGTGGCGGTCGCGGCGCTGGCGGTGCTGACCGTCGTCGTCACCATCCTGATCAACACCTTCGGCGGCGGTCTGCGCAACATCTCGGTGCCCGACGTGCGGGGCCAAGCGTCCGCCGACGCGATTGCCGCACTGCAGAATCACGGCTTCAAGACACGGACCCAGCAGAAGCCCGATTCGACCGTCCTGCCCGATCACGTCATCGGCACTGATCCGGCCGGCAACACCAAGGTGGGTGCCGGCGACCTGATCACCATCAACGTCTCCACCGGACCTGAGCAGCGCGAGGTGCCCGACGTGTCGTCGCTGAGTTATGCCGCAGCGGTGAAGAAACTGAAATCGGCCGGTTTCGGCCGCTTCAAGGAGACGCACTCGGCCTCCACGCCGGAAATGAAAGACAAGGTCCTCGGCACCAACCCGGCGGCCAACCAGACGGCGGCGATCACCAACGAGATTTCCGTCATCGTTGGTTCGGGTCCGTCAACCAAGCAGGTTCCCGACGTCGCGGGGCAGACGGTCGACCTCGCTCAGAAGAACCTGACGGTCTACGGGTTCAGCAAATTCAGCCAGAGCGCCGTCGACAGCCCCCGTCCAGCCGGTGACGTGATCGGGACGAATCCGGCTGCGGGCCAGACCGTTCCGCTGGATACGGTGATCGACCTCCAGGTCTCCAAAGGCAACCAGTTCATCATGCCGGATTTGTCGGGTCTGTTCTGGACCGATGCCTACCCGCAACTGCAATCGCTCGGGTGGATCGGCGTGCTGGTCAAGGGCGCCGACGTCGACGCGGGCGGGTCGCAGCACAACCGGGTGGTGTCCCAGAGCCCGTCGCCGGGTCAGGGCGTCAACAAGGACGGCAATATCACGCTGAAGTTCGGTCAGTAGCAGCGTCATAGCGCCGCACCGTGGCCAGGCTGCTGACGACCTCGCTTTCCAGCCGCCGCACCAACGTGTCGTCCCGGGTCTGGCCGCAGTAGGCCAACCAGTTGGCCAGCATTCGATGGCCGCCTTCGGTGAGGATCGATTCCGGATGGAATTGAACGCCGTGGATCGGCAGATCGGTGTGCCGCACGCCCATGATCACCCCGCTACGGGTGCGGGCGGTCACCTCTAGCTCGGCGGGCAGGGTTTCCGGCAAGATCGTCAGCGAGTGATACCGGGTCGCTGTGAAAGGATCTGGAAGTCCTTGCAGCACACCGGCGTTCGTGTGAAAAACGCTGCTGGTTTTGCCGTGCAGCAACTCGGGGGCGCGATCCACGGTGGCCCCGAAGGCTACGCCGATGGCCTGGTGACCGAGGCACACTCCCAGCAACGGAGTATGGGCCGCGGCGCATGCGCGCACCAGGTCGATCGACGCGCCCGCCCGTTCCGGGGTGCCCGGCCCCGGGCTGAGTAGGACCCCGTCGACCTCGGCAACGATTGCGGCGGTGTCGGACAGCCGGGCGTCGTCGTTGCGCCACACCTGTGCCTCGACCCCGAGCTGCCCGAGGTACTGCACCAGGTTGAAGACGAAACTGTCGTAGTTGTCGACGACCAAAATCCGCATCTTGCCAGGTTACCGTCCAGCCGGACGGCGGGCCGGTTCAGTAGCTGACCGGGCCGGCCGGCTGGGCGGAGTGCATCCGCACCGGTTCGGTGTACCCGGCGACCCGCACATTGGCCGTGGCCTGTTCGGTGTAGCCGAGGCCGAACCGCACCACATATTGCTTGTAGAGCACCACCAGGGGAGCGGCGGCCAATGCGGCCTGCATGGCCGTGGCGTCGCCGATCGCGGTGATCGTGTACGGCGGACTGTAGGTCCGCCCGTTCAGCAGCAACGTATTGCCGACGCAGCGCGGGGCCGACGTGTCGATGATGCGCTGATCCTGCATCTGGATCGCCTCCGCGCCCGCGCTCCATAACGCGTTCAGCACGGCTTGGATGTCCTGTTGGTGCACGACGAGGTCGTCGGGGGAAGCATCGCGCGGGAAGCGGCCGTTGGCGTCGCGCTGCGCGTCGTTCAGGGTCACGATCAGGCCCGGCCCGTGCACGGGGTCCAGGCCGGCGTCGCCGGCCAGTTCGTCGGAGCGTCGCAGCATGGCCGCCAACGCCGTGTTCGACGACCGGCCATGCGTCGCGTCGATGGTGCTGGCCAATCGATCCCGGTCGGCATTCAACCGGTCGACCTCGGACTGCTCCATGCGGACCAGGTCCACCAGCCGCGGCGCGTCACTGCGGCGGATCTCGCCGCCGCGGGAGACTCCATGGGTCGCGCCGAGCAGCAACCCGGCCAGCAGGCAGACCAGCGGAACGCCCACCCGCCAGGGCGAGGGGCGCGAATCCGACCGGCGCGGCGTAGGCCGCAGCGCAGCCGGCAGCCGGGCGGTCCATTTGGCCATCGGCTCTCCGTTCACCGCTGGTACGTGCGTTAGGCTCGTCGTTGCACTTACCCTTCGAAACCAAGCCTGCAACGCTCAACCCTTCCATACCGTAGCTCCGAGGTACCCCGAGGTAGAGATGCCCAAGTCCAAGGTCCGCAAGAAGACCGACTTCACCGTCAGCGGCGTAAGCCGTACGCCGGTCAAGGTCAAGTCCGGCCCGTCCAGCGTGTGGTTCGTGGTGTTGTTCTGCGGCCTGATGCTGATCGGTCTGGTCTGGCTGATGGTGTTCCAGCTTGCTGCCACCGGCCCGGACGCGCCCCCGCTGCTGACTTGGATGGCCACCCTCGGCCCATGGAACTACGCCATCGCGTTTGCTTTCATGATCACCGGCTTGTTGCTCACAATGCGGTGGCGGTAAGCATTGACGCGGACGTAATGAATTCATTTTCGGTCTGCGGCGTTACTGGGCTGGCAACCTCAGACCTGCTAGATCACACGCGTGTGATTCATCCCCATTGTGCATAGCGCTTGTGGATAACCTCATCGGCAGTGGTAGGCCCTCTTAGGAACCCCGTGCAGCAAACACAGTGGTCGCCGTCTCCGGCTGGAGTCGCAGCTTGCGGCATCGTCGGCACTGTGATGGCTATCGCGTGTGTGACTGTCGTCACAGACCCCCCGGGACGGTTCTTGCTCGGAATTTCCGCGGCCGGTCTGATCTTGTTTGCAAGCGGGACGTGGCGGGCACGTCCGAAGCTGGCAATCACGCCCGACGGCCTGCAAGTACGCGGGTGGTGGCGGACGCAGCTATTGCAGCGCCCCGACGTCAAGATCATCCGGATCACCGAATTCCGGCGCATCGGCCGCAAAATGCGGCTGCTCGAGATCGACGCGGTGGACGGCCGGCTGCTGATCTTCTCCCGCTGGGACCTCGGCGCCGATCCACTGGACGTGCTCGACGCGTTAACCGCCGAGGGTTACGCCGGGTCCTGAGCCGCCGCGCGTGGGAGCTGGTTCAGGAGATCGTGATCGACTCGATGACGACGGGTTCGGTCGGCCGGTCACCGTGATCGGTGGCGGTGGTGGCGATGGCATCGACGACTCCTTGCGAATCCGCGTCGACGACCTCGCCGAAGATGGTGTGCCGCCGGTTCAGGTGCGGCGTCTGGCCGACCGTGATGAAGAACTGCGACCCGTTGGTTCCCGGGCCCGCGTTCGCCATCGCCAGCAGGTACGGCTTGTCGAACTGCAGCTCGGGGTGAAACTCGTCGGCGAACTTGTAGCCCGGGCCGCCGCGGCCCGTACCGGTCGGGTCGCCGCCCTGGATCATGAAGCCGCTGATCACCCGGTGAAAGACGGCGCCGTCGTAGAACGGGCCGGAGCTACCGCCGGAGGCGTTCTCGGTCGAGTATTCCTTGGTGCCTTGGGCCAGGCCGACGAAGTTGGCGACGGTCTTGGGAGCGTGGTTTCCGAACAGCGCGATCTTGATGTCGCCGCGGTTGGTGTGCAGTGTGGCAGTGGCAGTCTGAATCGGGCTGGTAGTCACGGCATCACAGTCTGCCATCACCGGCTCGGCCGCCGGGCAACCGGTGCCCTTACCCGCAGACGCTCACCGGGCTACCGGTAGTTACAGTCTGGAAGTATCGGAGCACGGTCTTGCGAAAGCAGCCGGGAAAGGCGAGAAATGAGCGCTAAGAACAACACCCGGCTGAGCCCGCGGCAGCGGTTGTCCCGCGGTCTGACCTACACGGCGGTCGGGCCGGTGGACGTTACCCGCGGCATCGTCGGGCTCGGCGCCCACTCGGCGCAGGCCGGCGCGTCGCATCTGCGTCGCCGCTACCAGGAAGGCCGGCTGGCCCGGGACTTGCACAACGCCCAGGAGAACCTCGCGCAAGAGCTCGCGGCCGCGCAGGAGGTGGTCAGCGGTCTGCCGCAAGCGCTTCAGCAAGCCCGTCGATCCCAGCGGCGCGGCCCGCGACCTTGGGTACTCGCGGGAGTGGCCGTCGCGGTCCTCGCCGCCGGCGCAGCGGCGTTCTCGATCGCCCGCCGCTCAATGCGCCGAGAGCCCTCGTCGCTGCCGCCGAGTGTGGACGTTCAGCCCCGCCCCTAGCGGAGCCAAACCATGGAATCGACTGCTCCCTGCGATTAGGCTGCGGCACATGCGCGATCGGGAAACGATCGACTCCGAGCTCCGGCGGCGGCTAGCCACCGGTGAGCTGTCCAGCCGTCAGATCGACGAACTTCTCGACGAGCGCCTGGGTCACCGCGTGGAGGCGCCCCCAGCCGCGCCGGTCCACACCTGGCCGCAGCGCAACAAAACCAACGCCGTTGCGCCGCAACGACGTAAGCGTGCACGTCGCCGCCTCGGCGTCCCCGCGGCATTACCGCTGTCGCTGGTCGCCGCCGGCGCCGCGTTTGCGGTGATGTTCGCGGTCCACAAACCACACCCTGCCGTCGAGCCGGCCGAAGCCCCACCCGCGAGTGAGCAACCCAGCCCGCCTCTGCCGAAGCCACCCGCTCCGCCGGTCAAGCAAGCTCCGTCGCTGCCCATCCTCGACCGGGCCTTCATCGATACGTTGAAGCAGGAGGGCGTGCCCGTTCCCAGCCCCGACTACGTGCTGGCACAGGGACACGCCGCATGCGACTTCCTCGCGCGTCAACCCGACTTCACGGCGGCCGTGCGCTTTGTCCAGCAATCGTCGATTTGGGACGCGACCCAAAGCACCGACGTTACTGCCGGTGCGATCGTCTCGTACTGCCCTCAGTACCAACCGGCCAGCTACCAACCGGCCATCCCGGATCAGCTGCAGCAGGCATTCCAGAAAGCTCAGTCGGATCTGCAAGCCATCGAGGGTGATCTGCAAGGCATCCGCGATGGTTTGCCAGACCGCCAGCCGTGATGGATCGGGTTGTGCGTCGCCCAGCTGACCAGCGCTAATCGGTGTTGTCGACTACCGTGGCGCCACGCGCGGCGGTCCGCACAGAATTGATGCCCTCCTGCGCCGCAGGCTTCGACTTGTAGCTCTCGCTGCTCGCGATGATCTCTCCGTTGGCCGCCTTCAAATAAAAGCGGTACTCGCCGCGCGCATCGTTGTAGAGCTCGAACGTGCCCGCAAAGTCATTTCCTCTGGATCGAGCGAGCGAGCTACCAAGGCAACCTGGTACGAGATCGAGCGAGCGAGCTACCACGGCAACCTCGTACGGGTACGCCGACCCAACAGGCTGGTTCGGGTACGCCGACCCAACAGGCTGGTTCGGGTGCGCCGACCCCTCACGGATTCGTAGATCGCGATGAGGACGACGGCGACGGCGACTCCGATGAAAAACGGAATCCAGGCAACTCCACCATTGGCATTGTGGTACCCGAAGTGGCTAGCCACCGCTGAGCCGATCAAGCCACCTAGGGCGCCGATCAAAACCGTCACGACCACGCCGATGTCTTGCTTACCTGGCATAACGAGTCGCGCCACCAAACCGATGACTGCACCCACGATGAGGGCCAGGATTATTGATCCGACCATTTGAAGCTCCCGTCCATAACGGCACCCGGAGTGGACACCATCTTCGACTCCGGATTCCCCCAATCGACGGGCTTATAACGCACATGTCGAAGGAGACAGCTCGAGCCTGGTCCCAGCTTCGAGTCCCGTTAACTCGCAGTTGCGGGCACGGCATCGGCGGCCGGACATTTCAGTCCCAAGCTGCGAGCCGCTGAGCTGGGCATAGTTCCTGTGGAGCCTAGGGGATTCGAACCCCTGACTTCTGCCTTGCAAAGGCGAATCATGCTGCAGGTCAAGGCATTACAGGCTGGCCGACGTGCTGAATCACATCGCTGTAGTTCACTAAAGTTATCTGTAACTGTGGGCAGATTGTGGGCAAAGTGTGCGGGAATCGGCGGCGGGTCATCCGTCTAAGCGTTGGACAGCCTCGGCGGCCGTGCGAATCACGTCCCAAAGCGGACTAGAAGTCCTGACGTAGTACACGCGGTTTTCGTGATCAGGTCTCTCTATTGCAAGTAGCCCCAACTCGGTGAGCCTGTCGAGCTCCTGGCGAATTGCCGTTCGCGCGCCAAGCGATTCGGGGGGCTCCGACTGAAAGAACCGGTCCTTTTCGAATCCAAGGATCCACAGAGCGATAGGCAGTCGGCACGGGCGTCCGAAGAGAAGCTCACTGATACGTGTCGTATCCATGGGGCCGCCCGTTGGATTGCTAACATGA
>DASQSQ010000611.1:0-15247 GCA_035642315.1 Mycobacterium sp. | reverse complement strand
CGCAGGCCCGCGCATCCCCCGGGCTGAACTGCGATACGCAGCGCCAGGTCGTCGCGCCCCTCCTGCTCCAGCAGTGACTTCGCCTTGGCTGCCGCGGCGTCGGTCAAGATCACGCCGTGGGTGGTCGTGGCGGCTGACTCGTCCTGAACAGTCATTGCGTCTCCCTATAAGTGCTCACGAAATCGTTCTCGGGTCGGTTTCGTTCATCGCGGGGTGTCCCCCGCTAGAAGGCCTGAAAAAACCCACCTCTACAAAGGTACCTTGTTCAGCCTCCATTCCCGAGTCGCGCCGCCACGTGAGAGGCCAGGCCCATGAGCTGGTTGGCGGCATCGGCCAGAGCCAGCCGCACCGAACCTGCGTGATCGGCGATCGCGAACGCCGCCAGAATTCCCGCCGATCGCAGCGCCAGCCGGTCGAGCTCGACCTGGCCGGCCATCACCAGGATCGGTACTCGCCGTGGTCGCACCGCCTCGGCCAGCGCGCCGACCACCTTGCCGTGCAACGACTGCTCGTCGAACCTACCCTCGCCGGTGATGACCAGGTCAGCGGCAGCGATGTCATCAGCCAATCGGGTGTGCTCAGCGATGATCGATGCACCCGATTCACACCGCCCGCCCAGTGCGAGCAGCGCTGCCCCGATGCCGCCGGCCGCCCCCGCGCCTGCTTGCGCGCTGACCGGCCGCCCAGCGGCAGCGTCAAGCTCACCGGCCCACTCGGTGAGCCGCTGCTCGAGCGCCGCGACCGTGGCTGCGTCCGCTCCCTTCTGCGGCGCGAACACCTCGGCCGCCCCCCACGGCCCGAGCAACGGGTACTCGACGTCCGAGGCCGCGATCAGCTCTACGCCGGCAAGCCGCTGCTGTCCTGCGGTAAGGCCACCGAGTTCGTCGACCAGTGCGCGGCCGCCGTCGGTGCTGGCGGTGCCGCCTAAGCCGACCACGATGCGCGCAGCGCCCGCCCGCAGGGCGGCGGCGATGAGCTGTCCAACTCCCCTGCTGTGGGCAGACAGCGCCGTTTGCGGCGTCGGTCGGCCGCCGAGGTGGGCCAATCCGCAGGCCTGTGCACATTCCAGATATGCGGTCGCGGACTCGGGGTCCAGCACCCATTCGGCCCGCACGTCTTCGTCCAGCGGGCCGGCTACTTCGAGGTGCCGCCGCTCCCCCAACCGGCTGGCCAGGACGTCGACGAAGCCCGGGCCGCCGTCGGATTGCGGCGCGATGATGAACTGGTCGTCCGGGCGCGCCCGGTTCCAGCCCGTCGCGATCGCGGCGGCGGCCTCGACCGCGGTCAGGCTGTCGCCATAGCAATCGGGAGCAACAAGCACCCGCAGGATCGCGGGCACGCGGTCCGCGGCGGGTGCGGTACCGCCGACGTCAGCCGCCGACCCGCTCATTTCAGCCAGCGTAGGGCCCACGGTGGGAACGTGCACCCATCCCGACCTCTTACCGGACAACCCCCGTCGCGAAGTAACCTGGCGAGCGTGAAACTGCTGGGTCGTAAGAAAGATGCGGACGCCGGTGCGCAGACACCGGCGGACGTCGAGCCGACGCTCTCGCCCGAGTCACAGTCATCCCGGGGCTCGCAAACAACTGCCCCCAAGGGACGGCCAACACCGAGCCGCGGCGCCGCCGCGCGGCGCAAGGGCCCGGTCGCGCCGGCCCCGATGACCTCCTCCGAGGCCCGGGCGCGGCGAAAGTCGTTGGCGGGACCCAAGCTCAGTCGTGAGGAACGCCGCGCTACCAGTGCAGTCCGTCGCGCCGAAATGGCGGATCGACGGGAGCGCATGATGGCCGGCGACGAGCGTTACCTACTGACGCGCGATCAGGGCCCGGTGCGCCGGTTCGTCCGCGACTTGGTGGACGCCCGCCGCAACGTGCTCGGGCTGTTCATGCCGTCGGCGCTGATGTTGCTGTTCGTCATGTTCGCCGTCCCGCAATTGCAGCTTTACATTTCGCCCGCGATGATGCTGCTGATGGCTCTGATGATGCTCGATGGGCTCATCTTGGGCCGCAAAGTTGCGAGACGAGTTGACGAGAAATTCCCAGAGGACACCGAAAGTCGTTGGAAGTTAGGTCTTTACGCAGCCAGTCGAGCTTCCCAGATGCGCCGGATGCGAGCGCCACGGCCCCAAGTCAAGCACGGGGCCCGTGTCGAGTAAACGCCATTTGAAGAAGCCCTGATCTGCCGTGCGGACCCTGGTGCTCGGCGGGATCAAGTCGGGCAAGTCGCGCTGGGCGGAGGCGGCCATCGCCGAGTCGCTGGGACCGGTCGAGCCGGTGCGGTACCTGGCGACCGGATCGGTAGTCGACACCGACCCGGCCTGGTTGCGACGGATCGCCCAACACCGGGATAGGCGGCCGCAGCACTGGTCAACGGTGGAAAGCGACGACATCCCAACGCAATTACCCCAGTCGACAGCACCCACGCTCGTCGACGATGTCTGCGGTTGGTTGACCGCCACGTTGGACCGCCGCGGATGGGAAAACGGCTCGGTGTCGGCGGACGTGGATGAGATGCTCGCCGCGGTGGCCTCATTCAATTCGCCGCTGGTCCTGGTGACCCACGAGGTTGGGCTGACGATCGTGGCGGCGACGGTATCCGGCCGCCGGTTCACCGACGAGTTGGGTGCGCTCAACCAGCGGCTGGCCGCCGTCTGCGATCGAGTCGTGCTGATGGTGGCCGGGCAGCCGTTGCACATCAAACCGTCCAGGATTTGACGGTGTTTCCGCCGGTAATGCCACCCGATACGGACGCCGCCGCGGCGGCCCGGGCCCGCCAGGACACGCTGACCAAGCCGCGCGGCGCCCTGGGCCGCCTTGAGGATCTGTCAGTATGGGTCGCATCATGCCAAGGCTACTGTCCGCCAACGCAATTCGAGCGCGCTCGAATTGTGGTTTTCGCCGGCGACCACGGGGTCGCCCGATCGGGGGTATCGGCCTACCCGCCGGAGGTCACCAGCCAGATGGTTGCCAACATCGCCGCCGGCGGCGCCGCGATCAACGCGCTGGCTGACGTCGCCGGCGCAACCGTGCGCGTCGCCGACTTGGCAGTCGACGCTGACCCGCTGTCGGAGCAGATCGGTGCGCATAAGGTACGGCGCGCCAGCGGCGACATCAGATGCGAGGATGCGCTGACTCACCAGGAGACCGTGGACGCGATAGGCGCCGGCCGGCAGATCGCCGACCAGGAGGTCGATTCCGGTGCAGATCTTCTCATCGCCGGCGATATGGGCATCGGAAACACCACCGCGGCAACGGTTCTGACCGCAGCGCTGACGGGTATCGAGCCCGTCGCGGCGGTCGGCTACGGGACCGGGATAGATGACGCCGGGTGGGCGCGTAAAACGGCCGCCGTGCGTGATGCGCTGTTCCGGGCCGAGCCGGCGACAGCCGATCCGGTCGCGCTGCTGCAGTGTTGCGGCGGCGCTGATCTGGCGGCGATGGCCGGCTTCTGTGCGCAGGCCGCCGTCCGGCGTACCCCACTGCTGCTGGACGGCGTGGCGGTGACGGCTGCGGCCCTGATCGCCGAGCGCCTGGCCCCCGGCGCCCGGCTGTGGTGGCAGGCCGGTCACCTGTCGACCGAACCGGCGCACGCGCTGGCCCTGGCCCAGCTCGGGCTGGATCCCATCGTGGACCTGCGCATGCGGCTGGGCGAGGGTACCGGCGCGGCGGTGGCGCTACCGGTGCTGCGGGCCGCGGTGGCCGCGTTGACGTCGATGGCCACCTTTGACAGCGCGCACGTCTCCGACCGCTCCCCAACCACACCGTGATCCGCTCGCTGGCAACGGCTTTCGCGTTCGAGACGGTCGTCCCACTGCCGGGAACATCGGATCGGCCGCTCGGCCGCGGCGCGATGACCGCGCTGCCGATCGTCGGCGCGGCACTTGGTGCGCTGGCAGCGGCCGTGACCTGGGCGAGCGGGCTGGCGTTCGGCTCGGGTAACCCGCTGACCGGCTTGCTCGCGGTGGCGGCGCTGCTGGCCGCGACCCGGGGCTTGCACATCGATGGTGTCGCCGACACCGCCGACGGGTTGGGCTGCTACGGGCCGCCGGAACGCGCGCTGCAGGTGATGCGCGACGGGTCGACCGGACCGTTCGGAGTGGCCAGCGTGGCGTTGGCGATCATGCTGCAGGCGTTGGCATTTTCGGCGCTGGGCACCACCGCCATCGTGGTCGCTGTTTCCGCCGGCCGGGTCTCCGCCGTGCTGGCCTGCCGCCGGTCGCTGCCGGCGGCGCAGGGCAGCACGCTGGGCGCTCGGGTCGCGGGCTCCCAGTCCGCGCCGGTGGCCGCGGCCTGGGTCATCGTGCTGCTCGCGGCCGCTCTCGTCGCGGGTCGGCAGCTCTGGCATGGGCCGGTGGCGGTGCTGGTTGGTCTCGCCGGCGGCACGGCGCTGACCGGGCACTGTGTGCGCCGCTTCGGCGGCATCACCGGTGACGTGCTCGGCGCCGCAATCGAATTGACGACGACACTGACAGCCCTGGCACTGGTCGGATTGGCGCGATTCTAGGCGTCGGGTGCGAGGCCAGAATCTCCAGCGCTCAGCGTGGCAACCCGTAAGGGGGTCGATGTGCAGCACGAGTCGGTCGAGCCGACAGCCCGTGCGATTCACCAGCGCTGGCGCCACGAAGCCATCGTCAAAGGCGAGACTTCACCGACTCAGAAATCGAACTGCTTGCCGCCGCCGAGCACGACCGCTGGAACCATGAGCGCCTTGCTGATGGCTGGACACTGGCCGAGAAAAAGAACGTCGAGCGGAAGGAAACTCCCTATCTGCTGCCGTGGGAGCAGCTCAAGGAACGCTATCCCGACATTGCAGAATTGGACGCTGTGTTAATCAGGGCGATGCCCGCCATTCTCGCTTCGGCGGGCTGAAGATAATTCGGGTCAGCGACGCCGAATAACGGCGGCGCCCCGCATTTCAACCCGATTCATCGGCATCGATGCCATCATCTTTACTGCGCCCCAAGCAGGAAAGAGGGTCCAATGCAGCGCACGGCCGCACCTTCCCGGTCGTTGCAAGCCGTGCTCTTGACCGTTGCTCTGGTGTTACTCGGGTGGCTGTGCATCCTGGCGGAGAATCCCACCGTCGCCGACAAGTTGCCCATCTGGTTGAGGTGGTTCGGTCGGCCTGGATCAGCAACGACTGTCGCGATCGTGACGGCTGTATTGGTCGCGCTGTGTGTATTGAGCTTTCGCTCGCAGAGTGCCCGCCGGTCGCGCAACGTTCCGGTCGTAGTCGTTGCCGGCCTGGCCGCGACAGGTGCGGTAGTGGGCTTCAGCTCCTATTGGCGATGCCACGACGCAACACATCCGGTCTTCTTCCAGCCGCTGATCTGGACCGTCTCACTGGTCAAGGGCGGCGTGGGCGATTTTTCGCTGGGCGGGCACGTCTGCCCAAGCCCCACCCCAGACGGTCTGTGGGTTGCGCGGCTCACGGCGCTGGCGGCGATTTTCTTCGGCCTCGCCGGTGTGGTAATCGCGTTGTTCCGGTCGCAGGTGGATCGACTGCGCGCCAACCTCGCCACATCCGTCACCGCAATCGTTGGAATCGACGCCGGAACCCGGTCCATGGTCGGCGCGATCGCGAACACGCTGAACCGCCCGAGCACATTCGTAGTTGTCGCCGGCGGCGCCGATGAGCCCGGCGTGCAGGAGGCCAGAATTCACGGCGGCCGAGTGGTAACGGTCGACTTCAGCGCCCCGGATGCGCTCAAGTCGCTAAGGCTGTGGCGCAACCTCGAGCGGCTCTACTTGATGTCGGCCGATCCGACGACCAACCAGTTATGGCTGGGCACAATCACTCAGGCCCTAACCGCGGTCGGCCACAAGCGTCGGCTACCGCTCACCGTGCGGATCGATGATCCGTGGCAAGCGGAGGCTTGGCGCGCTGAGCAGCTCGGCGGATCGGACACCAGATGGGCGGCCGACGCCGTTGGCAAATACGAGGTCACCGCTCGGTGGCTGCTGGAGAGCATTATCGCGGCGGGCAACGTGGAGCATGTATTCATCTGTGGCACATCAGAATTGACGCTGGCGCTGTGCGCGGATCTCACTCGTCGCAAGCTGGAAAACGACTACTACTCTGCGCCGGGCGAGACGGCCTTGCCCGCAATGAATCTGGTTGGCGCGGACGCCGAGGAGTACCGCGAGGACCATGAATTCCATCGCCGGCAAGTCGGGTTCTTGTCGACCGGGCCGACTATCGACGCCACACCGCAGCCACCGACCGTGTCGGTCTTGATGCGCCTGATCGGCGAGAGCGACGCTCCCACCAATGCCGTGATATTCGTCGACGACACGCACGGACCGTCCACCGCAAGGTCGACCGGCACGAGGCTGGCTGCGCGTTATCCGACGATGCCCATTTACATCTGGGACAACGACGCTCAGATGGCCGAAGACCCGTTGCCCATCGTCGGTCGGCTGCGGACATACCGACTGGCCCTCGACATCCCCGAGGGACAAGCCCAAGACGTGTGGGAACGTGCGGCAAAGCTGATTCACCAGCGCTACATCGCCGGCATCGAACCGGAGCCGAACCCTCCCCCAGCAAGGTTGCCGTGGAAAGATCTTGACCCGTTCTACCGAGAGTCGAATCGACGCCTGGTCCGCAATGCGCTGTGGATGGTGGAGCGGATCGCCGAACACACTTGGAATACCTGGGGCAGCCCGCCGCCGCCACTGAGCGTGCAAGACATGACCGGACTGACGGCACTGCAACGGCTGGCGCGCATGGGCTTTGACCGCGAAGCCGCGATGAAAATGGCCAAGGCCGAACACGAGAGCTGGTGTCGCTACTATCGCCGCCATCACTGGAAATACGGCGCGGTCCGTGACGATGAACACCGAATCCACAACAAGCTCGTTGAATGGTCCGTGGTCGAAGCCAACGAGGATCTGCTCAACACCGCGCTCGAGAGTTTGGCCACCACCCTGTGGAGCCTGCGCCAGCTCGGTTATCGGTCACGTCCGGTGTGGCAGCAGTTCACCCGGGTCGGAACGGTCAACGCCGAACAGCGAAACACACCCTGGACGTGGACGTCGCGATCGGGTCAGACCATGCGGGCCGATGCCGGAGACTGGCAGGTGCAGGCAGATGGGGCCACCTGGTCGGTGCGCGACGACATCTTCCAGTCCAGCTATGAGCACGTCGAGGGCAACCAATGGCGAAGGCTCGGCCATGTTTGCGCTCGACCGGCGCAGCCGGGTGAGACGATCACAACCCTGGAGGGACCGACGACCGCGTCCGACGGCGACTGGGTGGTGCGAGGCAGCGACGGTGAGGAATGGCCGGTTCCCGCCCCCCAGTTCGCGGAACGGTATACCGCCGACTAACCGGGCCGGCTACTCCATCGACACCATCATCTGTGCGGCATCCGGCAACGACGCCTTAAAGAGGGCCTGGGTTGGGGCGTAGAAATCCAGAAAGCCCGACATGCCGGTTGCGGCGTTAAAGAACGTCACCCATCCGCCGTAGAGCTGGTCGGTGCCCTGGTTGGTTTGGACGTTAGCGGTGTAGTCGACCTCGAGTATGCTTTGAAAGTTCTTGCCCTGCACCGACTCTACCGGCGTGACGGTCTGCTGGACGTTCGTCAGTCCGCCGCCCTGAATTACCTGGTTGATCAGCAAGCTTGATTCTTGTGTGATATCCGACGTGTCGGCATTGCCGGCGATAGCGAACAGAGCCGCGGTTTCGTCGCTATTGCTGAGGCTGGCGGACCCCTGACCCTGACGGGTGATTTTCCAGCCGGGCGCCACGGTCAGGCTGATTCCGTCCACAAGGTTGACGGTGGCGGCCGCACCGGCAGCCAGTGATGTGCTGGTCGACGCCAAAGTCACGCTCCCCCAAGGGCCCTTATTGGATTGGCCGGGTGCGCGGTGGATGGATCCGCTCGCTGACGCGCTGTGCGGAGAAATCCGTCCGCTGCCGCCTTGGCCTGGCGGCGTGGGACGTGTCGCCGCGCCGCTCATCACCACCGCCAAGCTGGCCGCCGCAGCGACCACGACGACCACCGCAACGATCGCGGCGACCAACCCGGCATGCAACCGATGCTCGGCGTGCCCGGTCTCCGGCGAACCCGCATCCGCTCCGGTGTCAGCGAGCAGCGCCTCATGCAACCCATCGCGTGCCGCGGCCAACCCTGCCCCGGCCAACAGGAATGCCGCCAATGCGGTCAACACGATCCCGCGGGTGCCATAGGGTTGCAGCAAGGTGGTCGCCAACTCGTAGGCCAGCACTAACACCAATCCTTCGATAACTCCTGCGACTGGGCTGACTCCCAACCGGCGCAATCCCAAAACCGCCACCATGGCCGCCGTCGCCAGCACAATCGGCTGCAGAAAACCCAGCGTCAAGGAAATAAACGCCACGTGCGCGGGATCCCCCGCCGTCGCCTGGATGTGAGTGAACGCACCATGCTGCACGACTACGCTGAGCCCCAACGACAGCGCCGCGCCACTGAGTGAACAGGCCACCACGACATCCATCGGATGCCGAAACGCCGAGCGCGCGCTGACCACCAGCGGCGCGATCACCACCGCCACGAACGCCGCCACCGGCACCAGCACACCCAACTCGAGAATGCGGTCAACCGGCGGTAGCTGATAGCCGGTCGAACCTGGGGCCACCAGCTTGATGAAATGGGTTTCCAACAGCCCGACGCCGACCCCGAGCAGCAACGAAAGCCCAAAACCCACAACGATTATCGTGAGCGGCTCGTCGCGCCACAACCGATGATCGTGAATGTAGACCAACACTGCAGCCGGTAATGCCACTGCGGTCAATACCAACGCGACCGGGAGCGAACCCAGCCCGGCCGCGATAAGCGCTGCCAACAACGCCAACGCGGTGACATTGCGGTACACGTGATGACGCCCCGCTGCCATATGCGGCATCAACGTCCCGATCACTGCTACTTGGCGACGCGGCGGGTTACTCGGGCTGACCATTTCATACCTCCCACGGGAATTTGCCCGCAGAAGCTTACGACCAGAAGCGACACGGCACGGCTAAATGACACCTTTGCAGAAAATCGTTACCCGTGCTTTAGCCCAGCCGCGACATCCAGCCGTGGGTGTCGGCGAAAGTTCCGCGCTGAATGCCCGTCAGCGTGTCGCGCAACGCCATGGTCACTTCGCCGGATTCGCCGTCGCCGATAGTGAATTCAGTATCTCCGTACTTCACCTGCGAAATCGGAGTGATGACCGCGGCAGTGCCACAGGCGAAGACCTCGGTGATCTCACCGGCGGCGGACTTCTTCTGCCACTCGTCGATATCGATCTTGCGCTCCTCGATGGCAAATCCGGCGTCAGTTGCCAACTGCAGCAATGAATCCCGAGTGATGCCCGGCAAAAGCGAGCCGGACAGCTCAGGGGTGACCAGCCGCGCCGATCCGCCGCTGCCGAACACGAAGAAGATGTTCATCCCGCCCATTTCTTCGATGTAGCGGCGTTCGACGGCATCCAGCCACACCACCTGCTCGCAGCCGTTCTCGGCGGCTTCGGCCTGCGCCACCAACGACGCGGCGTAATTTCCGCCGAACTTCGCCGCACCGGTTCCGCCCGGGCTGGCGCGCACGTATTCCGTTGACACCCAGACGCTGACGGGCTTGATGCCGTGCTTGAAATACGCACCGGACGGAGAGGCGATCACCAGGTAGCGGTACCGCTTGGCTGGACGCACACCCAACCCCGGTTCGGTGGCGAAGACGAACGGCCGCAGATACAACGACTCCTCGCCGCCGGCCGGCGGAACCCACGGCTTGTCGACGGCGATCAGTTGCCGCAATGACTCGATGAACAGTTCGTCAGGCAGCTCGGGGATCGCGATCCGCCGCGCCGAGGACCGCATCCGCGCGGCGTTGGCCTCGGCGCGGAACGACACGATCGATCCGTCCGGCCATCGGTAGGCCTTCAGTCCTTCGAATATCTCCTGCGCGTAATGCAGCACGATCGCCGACGGATCCAGCTCAATCGGGCCGTAGCCGATGACCCGCGCATCGTGCCAACCCCGCCCGTCGGTGTAATCGATCGACACCATGTGGTCGGTGTGATATCTGCCGAAACCGGGGTCGGCCAGTATCTTTTCGCGCGCGTCGTCGCTCGTCGGGTTTGCGGCGCGTGAAACCATGAACTCGAGGGCGTGCTCGCTCATGCGCGCCGCTCTCCCCCGCAAGCGGGAGGTGCCCCCACCTCATCGCTTCGCTCTGCATCGTCGCCGGCGCCGGTCATCATGCGATTGTATAACCAGGCGCTAGCGGGTTTTTGGCTCGACAAATGGTGGACGCGCGACCTCGCATTCGACCGCCCGGCCCCGAACGTCGACGTTGACGTGCTGGCCGTCCTCGATGCCCGCGTCGGTATCGATCAACGCGAGTGCAATACCGGTTTTCAGCGTCGGAGAAAATGTGCCCGACGTGGTGAACCCGACCTTGGTGTCGCCGTCGAGCACGGTCAACTCCGGGCGCAGCACACCGCGGCCCACCGCACGCAGGCCGCGCAGCAGCCGCCGCGGGCCCGCCTCCTTTTCCGCCAACAACGCGTCGCGGCCGAAGAACGCACCCTTCTTCCAGCCGATCGCCCAACCGCACCGGGCCTGCAGCGGCGAGATATCGGCCGAAAGCTCGTGACCGTGCAACGGATAGCCCATCTCGGTACGCAGCGTGTCGCGCGCCCCGAGACCAGCCAGCTGCCCGCCCGCTTTGGTGACCGCGCCAACCAGCGCGTCGAACACCACACCGGCGGATTCCCAGTGGGGCAGCAGCTCGTATCCCTGCTCGCCGGTGTATCCGCTGCGGCAAACCCGCACCGGCACTTCCGCGAACTGCGCGTCCGCGTAGCCCATGTAGTCCATGCCGGTCGGTAACCCTAATTCGGACACCACGTCGGCCGAGCGCGGTCCCTGCACGGCCAGCACCGCATAA
The DNA here is from genome assembly GCA_035642315.1 of Mycobacterium sp. Taxonomy (GTDB): domain Bacteria; phylum Actinomycetota; class Actinomycetes; order Mycobacteriales; family Mycobacteriaceae; genus Mycobacterium. The sequence goes on along the minus strand of DASQSQ010000611.1, from coordinate 4,329 downwards.
GAGCGGTGCTCGTCGGTGATGGTGAGCCCGTCCGGCGCTGCTTTCTGCAGGGCCGCGACCACTGCAGCGGTGTTGGCGGCGTTGGGCACCAGGAAGATCTCTTCGGGCCCAACGTAGTACGCGATCAAGTCGTCAATGACTCCGCCAGATGCATTGCAGCACAACGTATATTGCGCTTTACCCGGTTCGATGCGATTTAGGTCGTTAGTAAGCGCGGAATTGATGAAATCTGCGGCGCCAGGTCCGCGAACCAACGCCTTGCCCAGGTGGCTGACGTCGAACAGCCCGACGGCGTCGCGGGTCGCGGTGTGCTCGCTGACGGTGCCGGCATACGAGACCGGCATCAGCCAGCCGCCGAACTCAGCGAAGCTTGCGCCAAGTTCGCGGTGGCGGTCCTCGAGTGGTCCGTGCAAAAGGTCATCACCCATCGGCGCCGTTCCTCCTCATCGTTGCGCTCTGCATCGTCACGTCGCGGCTCACGGCATTCGACCCTAATGTCAGCGGCGACTGGCACACTTGGCCAGGTGGCCGACTCCTTGGATTTCGAGGCGCTTGAGGCTGCCGGGATCGCCGACGCACGCGAGCGGGCCGGCCTGATCGAGTACTTGGCAGGACTCGGTTTCACCGCCGACGAGATGGTCGAAGCCGAGCGTCACGGCCGCCTGTTCGGGCTTGCCGGCGACGCACTGCTGTGGTCCGGTCCCCCGATCTATACCCTGCGGACCGCCGCAGATGCCATCGGTGTGGCGCTGGAGGACATCGAACATGGCTGGGCCATGCTCGGCCTGACCGTTGCGGACCCCGATACGCCGGCGTTGAGTCAGGTCGACGTCGACAGCCTGGCGACCTGGACGGCGATGAGAATGCAGATGGGTCCCGACGCCGCGGATGGCTTCCTGCGGGTCCTCGGCTCTACGGTTGCCCGGCTGGCCGAGGCCATCTCGTCGATGATCCGGACGGCTCGACCCAAGATGTGGCTCGGGCTCACGGGCGACGAGCTCGCCACCGCGCAGGTCTACCGGGCGTCCGCGGAGTTCGTCCCCCGCATCGGGGCCATGATCGACGCCGTGCACCGGCACCATCTGGTCAGCACTCGAACGTTTATCGAAGGCGTGGTAAGTGGTCCGTCGGCAAGCGTGGTGTGCGGTGTAGGTTTCGCGGATCTATCCGGTTTCACCGCTCTCACCCAACAGCTGACACCCGCGGAGTTGTCGACGTTGCTCAGCGAGTTCGGCGCCACCGTCAGCGACGTGGTGCACGCCGACGGCGGGCGGGTGGTGAAATTCCTCGGCGACGCTGTGATGTGGGTGAGCTCGAACCCCGAGCCGTTGGCGAAAGCCGCACTCGACCTCGTCGACCATCCGCGGGCGCGTGAAGCCGGGCTTCAGGTCCGAGCCGGTCTCGGCTACGGCGAGATCTTGGCGCTGAACGGTGATTACTTCGGCAACCCCGTTAACCTGGCCGCCCGACTCGTCGCGGCGGCGTCACCCGGGCAGATACTCGCCGCGGCGGAAGTCCATGACAGACTGCCGGACTGGCCGGCTGTCGTGCAGGATCCGTTGACGCTCAAGGGTTTCGACGAGCCGGTGATCGCATACGAACTCGGCCGCGGCACGTCGACCGTCGATCGTTAGGGTTAATGCTTGTGAGCACACAACCCGGTTACCCCGCCCCTACTGTTGCGGTCGCCTCCTCGCTGCCGCGCCGCAGCGCCGGATCGGCGGTCTTGATCATCCCGGTCGTCTCTTCGGGTGACGACGACAAGCCGGGCGCAGCTGTCATTGCCGCTGAGCCTTTCCTGCCATCCGACGCGGTCGCCGAGATCGAGTCCGGCCTGCGGGCGCTGAATGCCACCGGCGCCATCGAACAGCTGAACCGGCTGGTAGTGAGCTCGCTACCAGTGGCCAGCGTGCTGACGATCGGCCTCGGTAAGCCCAGCGACGAGTGGCCCGCCGACGTAATCCGCCGCGCCGCCGGCACCGCCGCCCGTGCACTGGGTAGCGCCGAGGCAGCCGTCACGACGCTGGCGGCACTGGATCTAGACGCCGCGGTGGAGGGGCTGATTCTGGGTAGCTACCGATTCACCGAATTCAGGACCAGCAAGACCGCCCCGAAAGACCCGGGGCTCGGAAAGATCACCGTGTTGTCCACCGCCAAGGACGCCAAAGCGCAGGCCGCTCACGCAGCGGCGGTCGCGACCGCCGTCGCCACCGCCCGTGACTTCGTCAACACCCCGCCGAGCCACTTGTTCCCGGATGAATTCGCCAAGCGGGCAAAGGCTTTGGGTGAATCCGTTGGTCTCGAGGTCGAGGTGCTCGATGACAAGGCGCTGCAGAAGGCCGGCTACGGCGGGGTCATCGGTGTCGGCAAGGGCTCGTCGCGGCTGCCGCGGCTAGTGCGGCTGACCCATCACGGGTCGAAGCTGGCCAAAAAACCCAAGCAGGCCAAGAAAGTCGCCCTGATCGGTAAGGGCATCACCTTCGACACCGGCGGCATCTCGATCAAGCCGGCGGCGTCGATGCACTACATGACTGGCGACATGGGTGGTGCCGCGGCGGTCATTGCGACGGTGGCGCTGGCCGCCCAACGTGAACTGCCGATCGACGTCATCGCCACCGTGCCGATGGCCGAGAACATGCCGTCGTCGACCGCCCAGCGCCCGGGGGACGTGCTGACCCAGTACGGCGGGACCACCGTCGAGGTGCTCAACACCGACGCCGAGGGCCGGCTGATCCTCGCCGACGCGATCGCCCGGGCCTGCGAAGACAACCCCGACTACCTGATCGAGACGTCGACGCTGACCGGTGCGCAGACCGTGGCGCTCGGCGCGCGCACGCCCGGGGTGATGGGCAGTGACGACTTCCGCGACCGGGTGGCCGCCATCTCGCAGCAGGTCGGCGAGAACGGCTGGCCGATGCCGCTGCCCGACGAGCTCAAAGACGATTTGAAGTCGACGGTGGCCGACCTGGCCAACGTCAGCGGGCAGCGCTTCGCCGGCATGCTGGTGGCAGGCGTGTTTTTGCGGGAATTCGTTGCCGACGGGGTGAATTGGGCCCACATCGACGTCGCCGGACCGGCCTATAACACCGGTAGCCCTTGGGGGTACACCCCCAAGGGCGGCACCGGCGTTCCGACCCGCACGATGTTCGCGGTGCTGGAGGACATCGCCGAGAACGGTTAGCAGGGGCGCCTGACGTCTACCGGCACGTCCCATCCCCGGAGCAGGAGCGCTATGCCATCGCTTCGGCAGTCGCCATATGTCCTTCCAGGCCAAGCGATGTCGCCCTTTCGCCCAACAGAACTCACGTCGAACATCTTGGCACTGCGGGCGGCCCCAAGACTGGGAAACGTCTGCGCATTAAAGCCAGCAGGCTATTGATGTACCACTGGCCGCTGGAACCAACGGATCTTCTGCCGCCAGGACTGCGCGGAGATCAATGCGAAACTGGCGCCGCACATACAAGAGAAAAACCACACCAGCGCCGCACCCACCGACCCTTGAAGCGGCGGGATCAGCGCGGTGAGCATCCGCACCACGCAAGCCGCTATCCCGCTGGCCGAGGCGACCAGATAGAGATTGGCGAAGCGCCTGGACCGTGGGTCCTTTCGCAGCACCAGCAGCGCCCGCGAGCCGAACAACAGCAGGTAAGCCAGGGTGGCGGTGAGCAAGATCCAGTACACGCTCAGCCAGAAGTCGGTCGGCAGCGCAAAGAAATCACGCGCGTAGGTCTTGCTGCCGCGGCTGAGCGTAAAAGTCGCCAGCAATAGCGGGATACACAACGTGGCGGGGCGTTCCACGTACTGCTTGAACGACCGCTGGATGGTGTCGTCTTCAGCAAGCCGGCCCACGGAGTTGTAGACGATTGCCGAGGCCGCGACGATGTAGCAGTCGTGTCCGACGTAGTTCTGCAGGTTCCACTCGCCGGTGATGTTGTGCAGTGCAACTCCGACCGTCTCGGACGCCAGCGGCGATATCAGCGCGACGGCGCAACCCTGCAGGGCGATATTGAGGGTGGCGGCCACTTCCCACCGGCTATTCCAGGTGACCCGCCGTATCCAAAGACTCCACGCGATGGATGCGAGGGTGATGGTGATGAGAGCAGTGAGAGCCACAGCGATCCGCCAGCAGTTGTGTCAGAGCGGGGGCGCGTCTTGACGCGGCCGCCAGTCCGCGAGTTTCGTCGGCTGCGCGGTCTTCACCGCAACAGCGGCCGAGGCATGCGACGCCGTGATGCCGCCACGAATCTCCTCGGCCAACGCGGTGACTTCTTCCGGCTGGATGAACCGGTAACGGGTGAGCAACTCAGCGCGGTTGATACCGAGGTTGGC
>DASQSQ010000610.1:0-5484 GCA_035642315.1 Mycobacterium sp. | reverse complement strand
GAACATCTCGACCGTGCTGTCGGCCACGTCGTCGCCCAGGTTGGCGCCCTCGGCGCGGGCGACCGCCGCGCATTCGGCGACGTATCGCCGTGACAGGGCGGCCACGTCGTCGCGGCGGAACATTCCCGACCGTCGCCCGGTCAGCACCATCAGACCGGCTAGCGCATTGGTTAGGAGCTTCCGCCAGGCCGCGGTGGTGAAGTCCGGGTCGCACTCCACCATGCACCCGGCGTCGTTCAACAAGTCAGCGATCTTCGCCGCGGCGGGTCCGGTCGGCAGCACCAGTCGGGCTTCGGTGCGCAGCCGTACCCATCCCTCGGGCTGGATCTCGGCGCTGTACCAGACAATGCCCGGGATCACCGTCGACGACGGGCAATGCGGCTGGACCTGCTCGACCTGCTCCACCCCGTTCTGCAGCACGACGACGATGGTGTGCTCGTCGCAGAGCCGGGCAAGCCAGCGACCGCCCTCGTCGTTCTGGGTCGCCTTGATCGCGAGCAAGACGACGTCGACCGGGCCGTCGACCGCGGCGGGATCGGTGCATACCGGGCCGGGCACCACAATCGGTTCGGCTCCGTCGGGACGTAGTTCGATCTGAGGTCGCGGTGTCCGTCCGCAGACCAGCAGCTTGTGACCGGCGGCGTAGAGGTAGCCGGCGACCGTCGTACCGACAGCACCGGGACCCACAACTGCAATATCCATGACGATGCAAGAAACTACCGCCTCTAGACTGTGCTGTCGTGTTACGCAGTCACGCCTCCGGATCATTGCGCGCCGCCGATGCGGGCCACAAGGTGACGTTGGCCGGATGGGTGGCGCGTCGGCGCGACCACGGCGGAGTGATCTTCATCGACCTTCGCGACGCGTCCGGCACCTCGCAAGTGGTGTTCCGCGCCGACGACGTGCTTGCTCAGGCCCACCGCCTGCGCGCCGAGTTCTGCATCGCCGTCGAGGGTGTCGTCGAGATCCGACCAGAGGGCAACGCCAATCCCGAGATCGCCACCGGCGAGATCGAAGTCAACGCAACGTTGTTGACGGTGCTGGGGGAGTGCGCGCCGCTGCCGTTCCAGCTCGACGAGCCGGCCGGTGAAGAGACCCGGCTGAAATACCGCTACCTCGACCTGCGGCGTGACGGCCCCGGCGAGGTAATTCGGTTGCGCTCCAAGGTAAATGCTGCGGCGCGCGGGGTCCTGGCCGAGCATGACTTCATCGAGATCGAGACCCCGACGATGACGCGCTCGACACCGGAAGGCGCCCGCGACTTCTTGGTGCCCGCGCGGCTGCAGCCCGGCTCGTTCTACGCATTGCCGCAAAGCCCGCAGCTCTTCAAGCAGCTGCTGATGGTCGCCGGCATGGAGCGCTACTACCAGATCGCCCGGTGCTACCGCGACGAGGATTTCCGAGCCGACCGGCAACCGGAGTTCACTCAGCTTGACATGGAGATGAGCTTCGTGGACGCCGACGACGTCATCGCGATCTCCGAGCAAGTCGTCAAGGCGGTGTGGGCGTTGATCGGCTACGACGTTCCACTGCCGTTGCCACGGATCAGTTACGCGGACGCGATGCGGCGGTTCGGCTCAGACAAGCCCGATCTGCGATTCTCACTTGAGCTGGTCGAGTGCGCAGACTTCTTCAAGGACACCACATTTCGGGTGTTCCAGGCGCCGTATGTGGGCGCGGTGGTGATGGCTGGCGGAGCGTCGCAGCCGCGTCGCACACTGGACGGCTGGCAGGAGTGGGCCAAGCAGCGCGGGCACAAGGGGCTGGCGTACGTGCTGATCGGCGAGGACGGCACGCTGGGCGGGCCGGTCGCCAAAAATCTGTCCGACACCGAACGCGCGGGATTAGCCGCGCACGTCGGCGCTCAGCCCGGCGACTGCATCTTCTTCTCGGCGGGGCCGGCCAAGGCGTCGCGCGCCTTGTTGGGCGCAGCTCGCGTGGAGATCGCCCACCGGCTCAACTTGATCGACGCCGATGCGTGGGCGTTCACCTGGGTGGTGGACTTCCCGCTGTTCGAGCCGGCCGATGATGCCACCGCCGCCGGTGACGTCGCGGTGGGCACCGGTGCGTGGACCGCGGTGCACCATGCGTTCACCTCGCCCAAGCCTGAGTCGGAGGCCACGTTTGACAGCGACCCGGGCAGCGCGCTGGCCGACGCTTACGACATCGTGTGCAACGGCAACGAGATCGGTGGCGGCTCGATTCGTATCCACCGCCGCGACATTCAGGAACGGGTGTTCGCGATGATGGGCATCGGTGCGGCCGAGGCGCAGGAGAAGTTCGGATTTCTATTGGATGCGTTCACCTTTGGTGCGCCGCCGCACGGCGGAATCGCGTTCGGCTGGGACCGGATCGTCGCGTTGCTGGCCGGGACGGACTCCATCCGCGAGGTCATTGCGTTCCCGAAGTCCGGCGGCGGTGTCGACCCGCTGACCGACGCTCCGGCGCCGATCACCGCTCAGCAGCGCAAGGAGTCGGGTATCGACGTCGTGCCGAAGGCATAGCCTTCACGAGACAGAAGCGTGGGCTGTGATTGGTCTGCTACGCAACGCCCTTGCTTCTGTTTCGCGTACACCGGAATAGACCGCGCACCCCTCGCGGTTGACCGGGCATGAGCCCGCGTCGGCGACGATGCAGAGCGAAGCGATGAGGAGGAGCGACGCAAATGACCCAGGGCATGCCCGACACCGAAACGCTCAAAGCGTTCAACAAGACCGTCTCCGACGAATTCCGAGCGAACGACGGTAGGGTCGGCGGCCAGTTCGAGGGCGCCAACCTGCTGCTGTTGACCACGACGGGCGCCAAATCCGGTCAGGCGCGAGTGTCGCCGCTGGCGTACTTCCGCGTCGACGACAAGTTGCTCATCCTTGGGTCTTTCGCCGGCGCCGACGTCAACCCGGCATGGGTGCACAATCTGCGCGCAACCCCGTCTGCTCACATCGAGATCGGCAACGAATCCTCAGACGTGACCGCCCGTGAATTGCCGCTCGCCGAACGGGATGATCTGTTCCCAAAGATCACCGCGGTGGCACCGGGTTTCGCCGAGTATCAGGCGAAGACGACCCGGATCATCCCGGTTTTCGAGCTGCAGCCACTGGCTTAGCCAGCGAGATATTCCGCCGGCAATCCGGTCCACCGGCGCAGCCGATCACGGACTGATCACCTCGGTGCCCCGCGAATTGGCTAGTGCGGGACCGAGAGGGACCACAGCTTTTGCAGCGTGCTGCGGATTGGATGCCCGGACCGCAGGATGTTGACCACCTCAATCGGGAAGAGGTCCTGGTTGCCGCCGCACTTGGGCCAGGCCTCGGGGCCCTGGGTGGCTAGCACCCGGTTGGCCACCGCGATCTGCTGATCGCGGGAGGCAAACGCCGGGTTGCCGATGCCGCCGTTCTCGTCCCAGGTGGACTGCTTGAATTGCAGGCCCCCGTAGAACCCGTTGCCGGTGTTGGCCCCCCAGTTCCCACCCGATTCGCATTGCGCTACGGCGTCCCAGTCCATGCCATCTGCGTAGGCCACCCCGGTGGTGGGATCGATGAACAGCGAAATTCCGAGGACGACCAACGCGGATAGCACAAGCGACTTGCACGCCGATTTCATGCTCATTGTTCCGCGTAAATAACTCATTTAACACGTGTAACAAACCAGCGTGAAAACTGTCAACGGGTGGGACTTTAGTAATTTAGTGAGATCTTTGATGTACCGGCGTTTTGAGTTGCCAGAGTTAATAAAAGTTAATTAGTGTGCTAAATGGTGTAATTGTTACTTATGACTGCTAATGTTGTTAGAGTTATCTAGTCGTGATTGAGTTACCTAGAGTGACTAAAGTTGCTGATGTTGTCAGAGTTACTTCTGATACACCTGGGACGAAGGCACCATCGCGCTGGTCCGTTACGTGACCTCGCCGAGGAACTCCTGCACGAGGCGCTTCGGGGCCTGCGTCAGCCATGCCTCGACGATCAGCTCGCGCAGACCCAGCTCGTCGATCTCGGCCAGTTTGACCAGCACCGCCGGATAGCCGTCGAAATGCGGGGTGGTGAAGTAGACGTCCGGCTCGTCAGCGATCAACGCGAATTTGACGCCCTCGTCGGCGACCCGCGCGCCGAGGATGTCGCCTTCGGGGGGCTCAATTCCCAGAGCGGCCAGAGCTTCCCGATCAGACGTACGCAGCGGTCGCTCCCAGACGATCAGCTTCTTGCCGACCCGCCATTCGTGCGGTGACCGCTCATCCGTAAGTTGCAGCTCGCCGACGATGCTGGCGACGTCGTCCCACGTGGCCATGACTCATTGTGCTCCCATAGCGCGTGGCCAGCGCGTCGATCGCGACCCGGCGTTGTCCGGCCGTCGCCGCGGCCCGGAGCTGGCTACTGTTACAGCTGTGGCCGATCTCGTGCTTCCCGGCGAGCCGCTCGCACCGGATCAGCACCCGCCGGGCCCGGGCGCCCGCTACCGGATCACTCACCGCACCGAGTACGGCTATTCCGACGTGGTGACCAGTTCCTACGGGCGCGGCTTCCTGACGCCCCGTGACCTGGCCCGACAGCGCTGCCTGTTTCACGAGCTGCGGATCTCGCCGGCCCCCGCCGACAGTTCGACCAGCCGTGACACCTACGGCAACGTCAGCTCGTATTTCCATGTCACCGAGCCACACCAGACCCTGACCATCACCAGCGAGTCGATCGTCGAGGTGTACCCGTCGCCGCCCGAGCGTTGGGGGAGCGGGCCGGCGCAGGCACCGTGGGAGCAGGCCCGTCCGGCCGGAACGCCGGGCGCCTTGGCCACCGAGTTCGCCCTCGACCTGGATCCACCCGAGATCACCGACGAAGTACGCGAGTACGCCGCCCCCAGCTTCGTGCCCGGACGACCGCTCGTCGAGGTCCTGCGCGATCTGACGTCACGGATCCACAGCGACTTCACCTACCGAACCGGGTCGACGACGATTTCTACCGGAGTCAACGAGGTTCTGCTTGCCCGGGAAGGGGTATGCCAAGATTTCGCTCGGCTGGCGATCGCCTGCCTGCGAGCCAACGGGTTGGCGGCCGCCTATGTATCCGGGTATCTGGCCACCGATCCGCCGCCGGGAAAGGATCGCATGATCGGTGTCGACGCAACTCATGCCTGGGCCGCGGTGTGGACACCGCAGCAGCCCGGGCGGTTCGAGTGGCTGGGGCTGGACCCCACCAATAACCAGATGGTCGACGAGCGCTACATCGTCGTCGGGCGGGGCCGTGACTACGCCGACGTCCCGCCGCTGCGCGGGATCATCTACACCAACTCCAAAAACAGCGTGATCGACGTGGCGGTGGACGTCGTGCCGTACGAAGGTGACGAGCTGGATGCGTGATTTCCACTGTCCCAACTGCGGCCAGCGCCTGACGTTCGAGAACTCGGCGTGCTTGGCCTGCGGGAGCACCCTGGGTTTCTCCCTCGACGAGATGGCCCTGCTGGTGATCACCACTGGCGGCGACGCCGACAAAGCTGGCT
>DASQSQ010000609.1:0-4248 GCA_035642315.1 Mycobacterium sp. | reverse complement strand
CACGCATCTGCCATGCCGCGCAACGCTTTTCCGCCGATGATCGGGGAGTAGCCCACGACGGGCGCGTTGGTCGACCGCAGTGCCGCCCGGATGCCGGGGACGGCCAGGATCGCGCCAACGCTGACCACCGGATTTGACGGTGCTATCAAGATGACGTCCGCGTCGGCGATAGCTTCTGTGACTTCAGCTGTGGCGTGCGCTTTTTCAGCGCCGATGAACGCAAAACTGTGTGTCGGCACCTGAGCGCGATAGCGCACCCACCATTCCTGGAAATGGATCGCACGTTGGCTGTCGTCGACGGGATCGGTGATCACGACGTGGGTTTCGCAGCGGTCGTCGCTGGCCGGCAACAGTCTGGCGCCCGGCTGCCAGCGGTCGCACAGCGCCGCGGTGACTTGCGACAGCGGGTAGCCGGCCCGCAGCATCTGGCTGCGCACCAAATGGGTGGCCAAATCGCGGTCGCCGAGCTCGAACCAGTCGGGCTGCACGCCGTAGCGGGCCAGTTCCTCCTTGGCATGCCAGGTTTCGTCGCGATGGCCCCAGCCCCGCTGCGGGTCTACACCTCCACCTAAGGTGTACATGCAGGTGTCCAAGTCGGGACAGATGCGCACACCATGCATCCAGGCGTCGTCGCCGATATTGACGATTGCGGTCAGTTCGTGATCGCCGGGCAGCGCAGGGCCGGAGGCGAACTGGCCAAGACCGAGCAGCTGCTGCACCCCGAGCAGGAAGCGGGCACCGCCGACTCCGCCGACCAAAACCGTGACCTTCACACCGCACGACAGTACGCCCGGCGACCATGCGGTCCGCGTGGCCCGGCGGGGGGTGTGACCGACACGCCGGGGCGGCAACGGCATCAGTGTCGCAAAAAAATGATCACGAGATGGTATGGAAATCTTCCGATTCGCTTGCAAAGAGCTTCTTACCCGTGTGTAATCACAGCAGTGTCATTTCGGTCGGCCGGCCGGATTCGGTGCCGCAGACCGAGATTCGATCATTTGTTCGAATCGAGATGGCCAGACATCAAAACAGTGGTGACATTCACGATCAACCGAAACCAGGTGAGGAGGCGGAGCATGTCCTATGAGCACCTTCGGGGCCTAATGGGAGGCACACCGCACACCACTACCGGCCAGCCGATGACAGCGCTATCGTCAAGGCCCCATTTGAGTTTGGTCCCGGATGCGGTCGAAGTATTTGACCCAGATCCGGTGGCCACCGACCAGTGGCAGGACCGTGCGCTGTGCGCACAAACGGACCCCGAGGCGTTCTTCCCCGAAAAGGGCGGCTCCACCCGTGAGGCCAAGAAGATCTGCCTGGGCTGCGAGGTCCGCGCCGAATGCCTCGACTACGCGTTAGCTCACGACGAGCGGTTCGGCATTTGGGGCGGGCTTTCCGAGCGGGAACGCCGCCGCCTCAAGCGCGGAATCATCTGACGCAGTTAGTCGGCGGACGACCCGCTGCGCCCGGCTGCGCCGAGCTTGCGATCGCCCGCAGCCGGCTCGGCTACTCGTCATCGATCGTCGGGTCGATGACCGAGGGCTCGACGTCCAAGTACGTGGCCACTTGAGCCACCAGGATCTCATGCAGCAATTCAGCGAGTTCGATCGTGTCCTTCGCGCGCCGTTCAATCGGCTTGCGGAACAACACAACTCGTGCCCGTGTGGCGCTTCCGCGCACGTCGACGCCGGCGCTGATCAACCGGGCCAGCGCGATCGGCCCGTCGGCGACCACTTCCGGCGGCCACTGCACACTGTCGGGATCCTTCGCCGAGATCCGTGGGATCTCGTCGACCGCCACGTCGAGTCCCGACAATCGCTCCTGCCAACGCCGCTCGATGGGCTCGTAGGCCTCCAGTACGGCCATGTCGAAGCGTTCGGCGCGGCTGCGCCACCCGGGCACCGTCGGCGGCAGCAGCGGCCCGCGCATCTCACGCCCGCGGCGCGAAATACGTCTGGGTGGCGCCGAGCGCCCGTCGCGGTGGGAGCTGCGGGAATCGCTCACCCGGCGATGGTAACGGTTGGACATCGTGGCTCGGGCGAATGCGCGTGTCCGGCGCTCTGGGGACGTTTCCGCACGATAGCCTCTCGTTCGTGAACGTTCCGCGTCGCTGTTGCCGACCCGGCTGTCCGCATTATGCGGTCGCGACGCTGACGTTCGTGTACTCGGACTCGACGGCCGTCATCGGGCCGCTGGCAACCTCACGTGACCCGCACTCCTGGGACCTGTGCGTCAGCCATGCCGGCCGCATCACCGCGCCACGCGGGTGGGAACTCGTCCGGCACTCCGGTCCACTGGCGACCAACCCCGACGAGGACGATCTGATCGCGCTGGCCGAGGCAGTGCGCGAGGGTCACGATGCGATCGCTGCCGGTCCGCCGGTCAACGGATTTCACGATTTCGGAGGCCAGAACGGCGGTGCGCCGGCAGCGGCGCCCTCGGCTGGCGTTCTCGCCCAGGCCGGCCAACGCCCAGCCGGCAACGGCCGCCGACGCGGCCATCTTCGGGTGTTGCCCGACCCCACTGACTAGCAACGGGGCGCATCGTCGGCGGGCTAGGTCTGATTGCCCGCCTCCTCCGCATCGCGCTCCGCGCTCTGCATCGTCGGCGGGCTAGGCTGACTTCGGAAACGTCCCCACCCTCAGGAGCCCGTTCATGTCTCGGTCCGCCGCGGCTGTTCACCGCGTGATCAAGGCATACGACGTCCGAGGTCTGGTCGGTGAGGAGATCAACGAGTCGTTCGTCACCGATGTCGGCGCCGCGTTCGCCAGACTGATGCGCGGCGAGGACGCACGGCAGGTCGTCATCGGCTACGACATGCGGGACAGTTCGCCGTCGCTGGCCGCCGCCTTCGGGGACGGAGTCACCGGGCAGGGCCTCGACGTGATCCGCATCGGTCTGGCGTCGACCGATCAGCTGTACTTCGCTGCCGGGCAGCTGGACTGCCCCGGCGCGATGTTCACCGCAAGCCACAACCCGGCCGCCTACAACGGCATCAAGATGTGCCGGGCCGGCGCCAAACCCGTCGGCGCCGAGACCGGATTGACCGCCATCCGCGACGACCTGATCGCCGGCGTTCCGGCGTACGACGGGCCTACCGGAACGGTCGCAGACAAAGACGTGCTGGCCGACTACGGGGCCTTCCTGCGCTCGTTGGTCAACACTTCGGGGCTGCGCCGGCTGCGGGTGGCCGTCGATGCGGGCAACGGGATGGCCGGTCACACGGCACCCGCGGTGCTTAGTTCGATCGGGTCGATCACGTTGTTGCCGTTGTACTTCGAGCTCGACGGTTCCTTCCCCAACCACGAGGCCAACCCGCTGGACCCGGCGAATCTGGCCGACCTGCAGGCCTACGTGCGGGACACCGGCGCCGATATAGGGCTGGCCTTCGACGGCGACGCCGACCGGTGCTTCGTGGTCGACGAGCGCGGCCGGCCGGTGTCGCCGTCGACGGTGACCGCTCTGGTCGCGGCCCGCGAGCTCGGCCGGGAAATCGGTGCGACCGTCATTCACAACCTGATCACGTCCCGCGCGGTGCCGGAGCTGGTCGTCGAACGCGGCGGCACGCCGGTGCGCTCACGGGTCGGGCACTCCTACATCAAGGCGCTGATGGCCGACACCGGCGCGATCTTCGGCGGTGAACATTCTGCGCACTACTACTTCCGTGACTTCTGGGGCGCGGACTCGGGAATGCTGGCCGCGCTGTACGTGCTGGCCGCGCTCGGCGAGCAGGAGCGGCCGCTATCGGAGCTGACCGCCGACTATCAGCGCTACGAGTCGTCCGGCGAGATCAACTTCAGCGTGGACGACGCGGGCTCCTGCGTCGAGGCGGTGCTGAAATCTTTCGGCGGCCGGATTCAATCCATCGATCATCTGGACGGTGTGACGGTGGACCTCGGTGAGGGCAGCTGGTTCAACCTGCGCACCTCCAACACCGAGCCGCTGTTGCGGCTGAATGTGGAAGGACGCTGCGTCGAGGACGTGGAGGCGGTGGTCGAGCAGGTTGCCGGCGAGATTCGCCAGCAGACCGTAGGTCAGCAAAAGGCCGCGACATGAACGCCACCCAGGCCACGATCGACCTCGACGACACCGACGGCCTGCTGGCCGCGGATCGCGACGGGCTGCTGCGGGCGGCGTCGACGGCGGGTGCGCAGGTACGCGCGGTAGCGGCCGCGCTCGACGAGGGTGCGCTGGACGCATTGCGCGGCGACGACCGTCCGCGCACGGTGATCTGGGTTGCCGGGCGAG
>DASQSQ010000608.1:0-13959 GCA_035642315.1 Mycobacterium sp. | reverse complement strand
CCGGATGCGTTGCACGAGGATCCCCCCGGGATAACGGCTCAGCACAGCCCTGCTGCGGTAGCCGAGGTCACCGGCGGTGATCCGCTCGCTCCAGGTCGGTGCCATGGCGCAGCCGACATAGACGCCGCGGGTGGTGATGGTGGCCGAGCCGGTCCACTCTGGCATGTCGGGCAGCGTGCCGATCATCGCGGCCTGCCGCCGGGCGCGCTCACGCCAGCCGCGCATCATCAGCTGGATGACGAACGCGATCAGCAGGGCGATCAGCGCGGCCATGATCAGCGATGCGACCAGCGTTCCGGAGTTCATGCCGGGCTCTTTCCGTCGCGGGCAGTCGTATTGCCGCGCAGCAGCGTCGTGGTCACGGTCGCCGGCAGCGTCATCGCTTCGTACGGGGTGTTGGCCGAGCGGCTGGCCAACTCGGGACCGGCGACCGTCCAGGTGGCGTCGGGGTCCACCACGGTCAGGTTGGCCGGTTCGCCGATCTCCAGGGGCCGACCGTGGTCGGGTAGCCCGCCGATGCGGGCCGGGTTCTCGCTCATCACCTGCGCGACGCCACGCCAGGTCAGCAGACCGGGGATGACCATCGTCTGCACCACCGCCGACAGTGCGGTCTGCAGCCCCAGCATCCCCGGCAGTGCCGCCGCGAACTCGACGCATTTCTCGTGTTCGGCATGCGGGGCGTGATCGGTCGCCACACAGTCGATTACCCCGTCTGCCAGCGCTTGACGCAGCGCCTGCGCGTCGGCGGCTTCCCGAAGCGGCGGATTGACCCGGTTGATGCCGTCGTAGCTGGCCAGTCGGCTGTCGTCGAGCAGCAGGTGATGCGGCGTGACCTCGGCGGTAATCGAAATACCCTGGGACTTGGCCCATCTGACGATCTCGACGGTCCCCGCGGTGGACGCGTGGCAGATGTGCACCCGGGCGCCGGCGTCGCGGGCCAGCAAGGCGTCCCGGGCGACGATCGACTCTTCGGCGGCCCGCGGCCAGCCCGCCAGGCCCAGCCTGGCGGCGTTGGGCCCTTCGTGCGCGACGGCGCCGACGGTCAGCCTTGGCTCTTCGGCGTGCTGGGCGATCAGGACACCCAAGCCGGTGGCGTATTCCAGCGCGCGGCGCATCACCAGCGGGTCGTACACGCACTTGCCGTCGTCGGAGAACATCCGCACCTGCGCGGCGCCGGCCGCCATCATGCCCATCTCGGTGAGCTCGGTTCCGGCCAGCCCGACGGTGACTGCACCGACCGGGTGCACGTCGACCAGACCGACCTGCTGGCCTCGATGCCAAACGTGGTCGGTCACCACCGGGCTGTCGGCGACCGGGTTGGTGTTGGCCATCGCAAACACGGCGGTATAGCCACCGAGAGCCGCAGCCGCCGAACCGGTTTCAATCGTCTCGGCGTATTCACGGCCGGGCTCGCGCAGGTGGGTGTGCAGATCGACGAAACCGGGCAGCAGGATCTGCCCGGTGGCGTCGATGACGTCCGCATCATCTGGAATGCGAAGCCCGGTGCCGATGTCGGCGATCTGACCGTCGTCGACCAATACGTCGACCCGCTCGCCCTCACCGTATGGGCGCACCCCGCGCAGCAGGACGCTCATGCGACGACCTCTTTGTCAGCCGACTCGGTGCCCACGAGCAGATGAAACAGCACCGCCATCCGCACATGGACGCCATTGGAAACCTGTTGCAGCACAGCCGATTGCGTCGAGTCAGCCACCGATGAAGAGATCTCCATGCCGCGCAGCATCGGACCGGGATGCAGGACCACGGCGTGACCGGGAAGCATCGCCTGGCGCCGCTCGGATAACCCATAGCGCACCGAATACTCACGCGCGGACGGGAAGAAGCCGCCGTTCATCCGTTCGGCTTGCACCCGCAACATCAGCATCGCGTCGGCGGCGGGCAGTTCGGCGTCGAGGTCGTAGGAAACGGTGACCGGCCAGTCGGAAACCCCGACCGGCAAGAGGGTCGGTGGGGCCACCAGCACCACCTCGGCGCCCAGGGTGGCCAGCAGCATGACGTTGGAACGGGCGACCCGGCTGTGCAGGATGTCGCCGACGATGACGACCCGCCGGCCCTCGATGTCGCCGAGCCGCTGCCGGATGGTCAGCGCGTCCAACAGAGCCTGGGTGGGGTGCTCGTGGGTGCCGTCGCCGGCGTTGATCACCGACGGACCGATGCCGTCGGTGCCGCACGTCCAGTCGGCAAGCCGGTGCGCCGCACCTGAGGCCGGGTGCCGGATGATCAGCGCGTCGGCGCCGGCCGCCCGCAGCGTCAGCGCGGTGTCGCGCAGCGATTCCCCTTTGCCCACCGACGATCCGGCGGCGCTGACGTTGATCACGTCCGCGCTCATCCACTTGCCGGCGACCTCGAACGACACCCGGGTGCGGGTGGAGTTCTCGTAGAACATCGTGATCACGGTGCGGCCCCGCAGCGTCGGCAGCTTGCGAACCTCGCGGCCCATCAGGGCCTGCGCGAACCGGTCGGCGTCGTCGAGGATGGCGGTGGCGTCGGCGCGGCTGAGGTCACTGGCGGCCAGCAGATGCCTGCTCATGAGGCATCCGCCCGGGAGATGACCACGCCGTCACGGCCGTCGTGTTCGGCCAGCAGCACGTGCACGCTCTCGCTGCGCGAGGTGGGCACATTCTTGCCGACGTAGTCGGCGCGCAGCGGCAACTCGCGGTGGCCGCGATCGATGAGCACGGCCAGCTGCACGACCCGTGGCCGGCCCTGGTCGCGCAGCGCGTCGAGCGCCGAGCGCACCGAGCGTCCGGAGTACAGCACGTCGTCGACGAGGATGACCAGGGCGTCGTCGATGCCGCCGGCCGGGATCGAGGTGTTTTCCAATGGCCGGGGCGGCTTTTGCATCAGATCGTCGCGGTACAGCGTGATGTCCAGGGCGCCGTGAGCGACCTGCACGCCGCTGTATTCGGCGATGTTGGTGGCCAGTCGGTTGACCAGCGTCACCCCGCGGGTCGGGATACCCAGCAGCACGACATGTGGCGCGTCGGCACCGTCCAGCGCCGTCTTTTCGATGATCTGATGCGCAATACGGGAAATGGTGCGGCCCACGTCGGCCGCCGACATCAATTCGCGGCCGGTGGCGGCGTCACCCGCGGCACCCATGCGAGATCTTGACCTCCTTCTCCGCCTCTCTGGACGGATCGTTAAAGGATGTCGACTGCCGCGCAGCGTAGCACTCCGCGGCTCAGCGACGACAATCCGAGCCGCGTGCCGGGGGATGAAACTGGAAGCCGCTGGAATGCGGCCACCGTCATGAGCGGCCGCAGCGGCGCCGGAGGCTACCACCACCCCCGACGAGCGGGAAGCAAACCGTTTTGTGCACCGCGTTTCTTTGAAATTGCCGTTCGACAGATGTGACAACGGGTATACGCAGCTAATCTGCATGGAATGAGCGACAAGTCCGAGGGCCCGGCCCGTCCACTGATCGGGTACATCACCCGTGAAAACGCGCCGCAGATCACCCCGGCACCGATTAACCGGACGTGGATGCGCGAGCAGTCAGAGTCGGGTGAGGGTTGGCCTACTCGGTGTTTGCCGATGCTCATCGCTAACCAGAGCGGCTGGGAGCTGCGCAATCGGTGCGCGTTCAGCGCTATGTGGGTAGGCGACAAAAATGGCGCGGATGTGATGATCACACCCGACAGGCGCGACACCGGTCACCTCCTGCCCCTCAGCCACTTCGGTAACGGCATCCTGACCTGGCATCTGCCGATCGTGTTCCGCACACCGCCGGGCTACAACCTGTTGGCCCGCGGACCGGCAAACTATCCGAAGGACGGCGTCTGCGCGTTAGAGGGCATCGTCGAAACCGACTGGGCAAGCGCGAGTTTCAGCATGAGCTGGAAGCTCACCCGCAAACTGATGCCGGTGCGATTCGAGGTCGACGAGCCGATCTGCATGATCGTCCCGCAGCGCCGAGCCGAGCTTGAAGAGTTCACCCCTGAACTCAGGAGCATCGAGTCTGATGGCGATCTGCAGCGCAAGCATGAGTTCTTTCTTCGCTCACGTGACGCGGCAAAGCAAATCGAGCAGCTAGCGAGGGTCGCCGAGGGAGAGCAAGTGGAGTGGCAAGGCGACTACACGCGAGGCCGACACACCGACGGCGAGGCCGGGACACCGGATCACCAGACTCGCCGGCATCTGCGTTCATTTGTGCAGACACCACATCCAAGTACAGCTGACTCGCCGTGACCTGAAGTATGAGCGCGGAAGACCGCGGACGACCAGCGGCTCGACGCCATCGCGGAGCTGGCCGGACCGCGGTGATCAGCCTTTCGCTGCGGCTGGGTGGCATCGCAAGGGCCTGCAAAGACGGTTACTACTCATCCCCCAGCGAGCGATAACTAAACTCATCCGGACACCAACGGACCGAAGCCGCCGAAGCATGACATGCGCAATGTTTAAAGAGATTCGAATGTCTGTGGCAACGGGCGCCCCCAGCTAATCGAGGATCGGATGAGCGACAAGTCCAACGACCCGGCCCGTCCACTGATCGGTTTCGTCACCGGTGATAACGCGCCGCAGATTACCCCGGCACCGATCAACCGGACGTGGATGTCAGAGACGCGTCGAGGTTGGGCGAATCGGTGCCTGCCGCTGCTCATTGCCAACCAGAGCGGCTGGGAGCTGCGCAATCCGAGCGCGTTCACCGCTACGTGGATGGGTGGGAACAACATCGGGGATCTGGCGATCGTGCCCGATACGCGCGCCGCCGGTCAGTTTCTGCCCGCGAGCAATTTCGGCTACGGCATTCTGACCTGGCACCTGCCAATGCTGTTTCGTACTCCGCCCGGCTACGACCTGTTGGTCCGCGGGCCGGCCAATCATCCCAAAGATGCCATCTCGGCGCTGGAGGGCATCGTCGAAACCGACTGGGCAAGCTCGAGTTTCAGCATGAACTGGAAATTCACCCGCAAACTGATGCCGGTGCGATTCGAGGTCGGCGAGCCGATCTGCATGATTGTGCCGCAGCGCCGAGGCGAGCTGGAAGAGTTCGCCCCCAAACTGCGGCCCATCGAGTCTGATCAAGATCTGCGCCGCAAGTATGAATTCTTCCTGCGCTCACGTCACGAGATGGGGCAAGTCCAAGCGGCGACGGACACCACCGCGGGAGAACGCGTGGCGTGGGAAGGCGACTACGCGCGAGGCAGCCATGCCGACGGCGAGGCCGGGGTGCAGGATCACCGAACTCGCCGTCATCTTCGTCCATTTGTTCAAGAGGGCGACGGGGTTGCACCTGGTATGTCCGGGCACAACGCCAGTAGCTAACCTGATCCGGGTGAATCTCGACGGCAATCAGGCCTCTATCCGGGAAGCCTGCGACGCCGGTTTGCTCGCCGGCGCGCTGACTGTCGTGTGGCAGCACGGAGAAGTGCTGCAAGTCAACGAGATCGGCTACCGCGACATCGACGCCAAACTGCCGATGCAGCGCGACACGCTGTTTCGGATTGCCTCGATGACCAAACCGGTGACGGTCGCCGCAGCGATGAGCCTGGTCGACGAGGGCAAGCTGGCCCTGCGCGAACCGATCGTGCGCTGGTTGCCGGAGTTCGCCGACCTGCAGGTGCTCGACGCCCCGGGCGGACCGCTGGACCGAACGCATCCGGTGCAGCGGGCGATCCTGGTCGAGGACCTACTCACCCATACCAGCGGCCTTGGATATGGGTTCTCGGTGGGCGGCCCGATATCCCGCGCCTACGTTCGGCTGCCGTTCGGGCACGGCCCCGACGCTTGGCTGGCCGCGCTCGCCGAGTTGCCGCTGGTGCATCAGCCCGGCGAGCGGCTGACTTACAGCCACGCCATCGATGTGATCGGGGTGCTGGTGTCACGCATCGAGGGCAAGCCGTTTCACCAGGTGCTCGATGAGCGGATCCTGCAGCCGCTGGGCATGATTGACACCGGTTTTTTCGTCTCGGTCGAGGGCCGCCGCCGCGCCGCGACCATGTACCGGCTCGATGACCGGAACCGGTTGCAGCACGACGTGATGGGGCCACCGCATATCTCACCGCCGGCATTCTGCAACGCTGGCGGCGGGCTGTGGTCAACCGCCGACGACTACCTGCGGTTCGTCGAAATGCTCATGGGCGAAGGCACATTGGATGGTGTGCGGGTGCTGTCACCGGAATCGGCACGACTGATGCGTACCGACCGACTCACCGACGAGCAGAAGCAGCACTCGTTTCTCGGAGCGCCGTTCTGGATCGGCCGCGGGTTCGGGCTGAACCTGTCGGTGGTGACTGATCCGGCGAAGTCGGCGCCGTTGTTCGGACCGGGTGGTGTCGGGACATTCAGCTGGCCCGGCGCATACGGGACGTGGTGGCAGGCCGACCCGGCCGCTGACCTGATCCTGCTGTACCTGATCCAGAACATGCCCGCATTGTCGGCCGACGCCGCGGCCGCGGTCGCCGGCAACACGTCACGAGCGAAACTGCAAGCGGTGCAACCTAAGTTCGTGCATCGCACCTATCGCGCGCTGGGCCTGTGATGGCTGAATACATTCCTGAGCGCATCGAGGGCCCGCGACTCCTGCTGCGCCTGCCGGTCATCGACGACGCCGGGCCGCTGTATCAACGGATCGGCCGCGATCCGCAGGTCACCAAATACCTATTGTGGACACCGCATCCCGACGTGGTCGCCACGCGGCAAGTGATTGCCGAGCGGATGAATGTCGACCCGCGGGTACGAACCTGGGTGATGGTGTTGCAGCACAGCGACGAGATCGTCGGGATGATCAGTTGCGCACGCCCGATGCCGTATGCCGCAGAAATCGGTTACTCCCTCGGCCGGCGCTGGTGGGGTAAAGGTTTGATGTCCGAAGCGCTCGACATGCTGATGACCACGCTGCAGGCTGACCCCGATGTGTACCGCGTGTGGGCTACCTGCCATGTCGACAACGAGCGTTCGGTCCGGGTGCTCGAGCGAGCCGGGTTGACGCTGGAAGGCAGGCTGGCTCGTCACACGATCTATCCCAACCTCGGAACCGAACCGCTCGACAGCCTGCTCTACGCCAAGGCGCTGCGCTAAACCATCGCGAAGGGCGACACTTTCGCGCCGATCTCCAAGGCGCCGGCGAGCTCGCGGCCGACGTCGTAGTCGAACACCACGTGCCCTGCGATGACGTCGACGTCTCGCTTGGCGCGCTGCAACGGGTTATCCAGAAACTGCGCACTGGCGCCGGCCGCTTCCAGCAGATCGGCAATGACCGAACGAGATTCATGCACGACATGCGCCGCGGCGGCGCGGACGCCGGCGCGCACGGTACGGCCGACGTGCTTTCCGCTGCTGACCCTGGCCTGAATGTCCGCCGCGGCGGCATCGGCCAGCCCGCGCAGCGCGCGCAGCCGCACCCGCGCACCGCCGAGACGCACCTGCGCAGTGGGCTGATCCTTCTGCGCCGCACCTGAATACGCGAGCACCCTTTCGCTGAGCCGTTGGGCGAAGAGATCGGCGACCAGTTCGGCGGAACCCAGCGCGGGCATGGCGGCGGTCAGCGCCAACGCGGGCACCATCGGCCACCGATACACCGCGGCGTCGTGCAACGCCGCGCCGGGTGTTGTGCCGCTGTAGATGTCGGCCACGGTGACCAGTCGATGCCCGGGCACCC
Source organism: Mycobacterium sp. (assembly GCA_035642315.1). GTDB lineage: Bacteria > Actinomycetota > Actinomycetes > Mycobacteriales > Mycobacteriaceae > Mycobacterium. The sequence goes on along the minus strand of DASQSQ010000608.1, from coordinate 6,335 downwards.
ACACGTCGTCGACGACGACGTCGTTGGAGCCGGTAGCGCACATTCCGGCGGTGTGCCATACGTCTTCGAGGCCGATGTCGGCTGCCGGCAGCAACATCAGGGCCGGATACGGCGCGTCGTCGGGCCCGCAAATGGCGCCGACCAGGATCCAGTCGGCGCCCATGACGCCGGTCGCCCACGACCATCGCCCGGTCAACCGGAAGCCGCCGTCGACCGGTGTGCCTCGCCCGGTCGGCGCGAGCGGCGCGGGACACAACACCGGCCCGTCGACAAACACCTCGTCCTGGGCCTGCTCACAAAACAGCGCGAGCATCCAGTTGTGCAGGGTGTAGAACCCCAACGTCCAGGCGCTCGACGCGCAACCATGGGCCATCCGGCGCACCACATCGAAAATCTCCGGAAACTCCGCCTGCCGCCCGCCGTAACGTGCCGGGAGCAGCAGGCGCGCCAGCCCGGATTCTCGATAATCGTCGACGGTGGCGCTCGGCAGTCGACGCAGCTTCTCCGCCTCTGCGGCGCGATCCGCCAACCGCGCAACGAAATCGGGTCCGACCGTCGTCACAGCGGGGACGCTACCATACCTTTTGGTATGGGAACTCAGTGCCGCAGCATGACCTCGAGGAATTCTTCACGGCGTCCGGCGGCTTGCGGATTGGGCCGCGAGCCCGAGATGTGCAAGAACCCGATGCCGGCCGCAAAGGTGGCGTTGGCACGCATGTCCGCCTGGTCGGGCTCGAAGCCCTCATCGACGAAGGCTTTCCGGACGGCCGCAATCACCCTCCGGTCGGATGCCCGCACAGCGGCGGCGACTGCGGGCTCCGATCGCGCCCATTCCCGCATGGCGCGCTCCAACATCCACTGCCGCGGTCCGACCAGTGCGGTCATCATGCGCGACAACCGTTGCCGGGGAGGCTCACTCGCCAAGTCGTCGAAATACCCCCGGTCTTCGTCACGAACGGCAGCCCACGCGGCGATCAGCGCCTCGCGGTAGGCCTGCATGTCGTTGAAATGCCAGTAGAAGCTGCCCTTGGTCACACCGAGGCGAGTACACAGCCGTCCGAGGGTCAGGGCTTTCACACCGTCCTCGGCGAGCACGCGAAAACCTTCTTGCACCCAGTCGTCCACGGAAAGCCGGGAAATGGCCGCGCCGCCCGAAGTCGCCATGGGCGGTAAGCCTAGCGACTGTTTTCTGCGAGGCCTGCTTTCACGTTTGGTGCGAGGGACTCGCTGCCACATCGAGCTGCGACGCGTCGGCGTGTCCGTTCACCTCGGCGATCGCGCACCGCGCCGCGCTGATCCGCTTCAGCGCAGCCTCGGTGAACACCGACAACCCCAGGTCGGGGTCGTATCCGTGGATTTCCTTGACGTCGAGTTGGGCGAGGAAATACAGGATGTCCTTGGAGACCACCTGGCCTGGAACCAATACCGGGAAGCCGGGCGGATAGGGCACGACGAATGTGGTGGAGACCAACGTTTTTCCCTCGGCGACGCGTCTGCCGGCCTCACCGACCAGGACGTGCTCGCGGTCGGACTCCTCGTATCCGGCGTAGAACGCCGCGCGCATGTCGCCGAACGTGCTGGCGCCACCGGGCCGGAACGCGGCATCGAATTCACTGAAGTCGGGCAGCGGCGGTAGGTCCTCGGTGATCTCCTCCACCCGGCGCTGTTGCAGCGCTCGATCATCCTTGCTGGCCGCGCATTCGCTGCGATCGAAATCGGTTGCCACCCGCCGCAATACGTCGAGCAGGTAGTGCACGCTCGACCAGGTGACGCCGATGGTGAAGATCAACAGCACACTGTTGATCGACGTCTTGTTGATCTGGATGCCGAACCGGTCCATCAGGATCTTCTCGCGGAAGTCGTATCCGTTCATCCCGGTCTGACCCACGTACAGGGTGACCCGCGTCGGGTCGAGCACGAATTGATCCGAGCGCCACGCTTCGTTCCACTCGGCCAGCGCACCCTGCCGCACCTGGCGGTACGAGCTGACCGCCGAGAGCCGGAACTCGTCGGGCACCAGGTCGGATTCGTCGAGGATGCGAAGCCACTTGCTGATCAACCGGTCTTTGCGGACCCGGTGGCGAAAGACCAGCGCCATGTCGTAGACGCTGCGGACCAGTTGGAACCCTTCGATATCGACTTGCCGGCGCGCCAAATCCAGCGATGCCAACAATTGCTGGTTCGGCGAGGTCGACGTGTGGGTCAAAAACGCCTCACCGAACGCATCGCGGGTGAGCGCCTTGAAATCCTGGTCGCGGATATGCACCATCGACGCCTGCCGCAGCGCCGACAGCGACTTGTGCGTGGAGTGCGTCGCGTACACGCGGACCCGGGCACGGCTCGGGTCGGGCAGCAGTCGCCGCTCGATCCACTCCGTGTGGTCGACCCCCTGCATCGACTCGCGCCACTCCCGGTACTCCTTGGCATACGCCGGCGACGACAGCATCAACTCGAGTTGCTCGGCGGCAACCATCGCGGTGCGCTGGCGCGCCCACGGCACCGCGGTCGCGAACGCGTACCACGCCTCATCCCACAGGAAGCAGATGTCCGGCTTGATCGCCAGCACCTCCTCCATCACCCGCCGCGGGTTGTAGACGACGCCATCGAACGTGCAGTTGGTGAGCAGCAGCATGCGCACCCGGCTCAGCTGTCCGGCCGTCTCCAGGTCGAGCAGCGCCTTCTTGATGGTCTGCAGCGACACGGCCCCGTAGATCGCGAACGGCTGCAGCTCGTAGGCATCCAGATACAACGGATAGGCCCCGGCCAGCACCAGGCCGTAGTGATGCGACTTGTGGCAATTGCGGTCGATCAGCACGATGTCGCCGGGCCGGGTGAGCGCCTGCACGACGATCTTGTTGGCGGTGGAGGTCCCGTTGGTGACGAAGTAGGTCTGGTTGGCATTCCAGGTCTTGGCGGCCTTGTCCATCGCCGACCTGATGTTGCCGTGCGGATCCAGCAGCGAGTCCAGGCCGCCCGATGTCGTCGACGTCTCGGCCATGAAGATGTTGCGGCCGTAGAACTCGCCCATGTCCTGCAACGACTTGGAGTTGAAGATGCTGGCGCCGCGCGCGATGGGCAAGGCATGGAACTGACCGGCCGGCCGTGCCGCATAAGCCCGTAGTGCGTCGAAAAACGGTGTGGTGTAACGGTTCCGAATACCGGCGAGCACGGTGCTGTACAGATCGGTGACGTCGTTGAGCCGGTAAAAGGTGCGGTCGTAGACGTCGGGCTCATCCTCGGTCTCGGCGGCGATCGACTCGTCTGTGAGCAGATACAGGTCCATGCGCGGCCGCAGCTCGCGGATCCACTCGCCGCATTCCACGTAGTCGTGGGTGCGGTCGGTGGCCACCACGGCGTCATTCGCGCCAAGCAGTGTGTTCATCAGCGGAACCCGGTCGTGGGACCGCAGCGGAATGTCGTGCCGGATGATCGCCGCCTGAATCTCCCCGTTCAACGCGACCGCGGTGATGGCGTCCTCGACGCTGGTGACGATCAAGAGTTCGAATTGCACATCGTCGCTCGGACCGCGAAGCGCACGCAGGCTTTCCGCCAACCCCTCGGGAGCCGTGGGCGGGGAATCATCGGCAAGCAGCACCGTGTAGAACTGCTGTTCTTTGGCCCGCGCAACCAACTCCTGATCGGCCAGCGACGTTGACGTGTCGAACAACGCGGCGCGGTCGCCGTATTCGGACAGCAGCCGCACCGCGAGCGATACCTTCTCCGAGAGGCTCACCGTGGCAAGGTTGTCGAGGTATTCGCGGAAGACCGCAAGGTTCTCCGGGCCGGGATATATCCAGTAGCGCTCGTAGGCACTCAGCCGATTCATCAGGCGCTTCGCTCTGGCCGCTTCGTGGCTGGTGTCCAGCCCGGCACGGTCGACCACCGCGAGCTGATGGCACGCGTCGTCGAGCAGATTCCAGGTGTCGATGCGCGAGTACGACGGGTTCGCGACCGCCGCTAATGCGGAGACACGAAGCCGCCGCGGGCGCCTACCGTCTCGGTCCATATCGCCAGTGTGTCCCTCTGGCCAGCAGCGTGCGAGCATTTTGCCGACGCTGCCGGTTTACCTCCGCGATGCCACACCCGCCACAGCAGACTCTCGCGCAGGCGACCCACTATGGGCCGACCTCTGAGCGATTAGCTCGAGTAATCGCTCAGAGGTGGGCACAACATATACCGCAGCTGCACGTTGCGTGTGCGGCAGATGTGACTGCGCGCCGGAAACTCAGGCCTCGAACTCGTCGTCGCCGTCGTGGCCCCGACGGTCGCCACGGGTGATCTCCATCCATCGCCGAACCGGAAGATCCCAGCGGCGCGGCGCGGCGTCGGTGACGTCGGACAGCGATCTCACCACTGCCTGCGTCAGTCCCATGATGGCGGCCATCACCGGCAGCAATGGCCGGAATGGCTGCGCCGCCGACCGAACCGTTTCAATGCGGCGGGCCAGCATGTAGCGCTCGATCGAGTGATACAACCAGGCGCCCACGCCCAGCGCATAGATCGCCAACACCGCCGCGATCACCGCCTGCCCGTACGCGGCACACAAGACCGCGCCCAGCACGACCGTCGCCGCCAGCACGGCGGCAATGACAACGCGCAGTTCCAACCGCGTCATGAATCCGTGCTGGGGCTGCGGACCGCTTCAGCGGCGGCCCGGATTTGCGGCGTCACCAACATGACCTGGCCCAGCACCCCGTTGACGAAGCCCGGCGAATCGTCGGTGGACAGCTCCTTGGCCAGCTCCACCGCCTCGTCGACAGCGACCGGCCCAGGCACGTCGTCGGCATGCAGCAGCTCCCACACCGCGACCCGCAGGATGGCCCGGTCCACGGCGGGCAGTCGGTCCAATGTCCAGCCCTGCAGATGCGACGCAATCAAATCGTCGATATGTGCGGCGTGCTCGGTGACGCCGCGGGCCACCGTCGCCGTGTAGGGATTCAACTGCGCGACATCGGGATTCGCCTCTGCCAGCGCGGTACGCGCGTCGGCCGCCTCGGCCGGAGTCACCCCGCGGGCCTCGGCTTCGAACAACAGGTCGACGGCCCGCTTACGAGCCTGATGCCGTCCCTTGACGGGCCGGCTCACGCGTTGACACGTCCCAAGTAGCTGCCGTCTCGCGAGTCCACCTTCAGCTTGTCTCCGGTGTTGATGAACAGCGGCACCTGGATCTCCGCTCCGGTCTCCAAGGTGGCCGGCTTGGTGCCGGCGCTGGAGCGGTCACCCTGCAGACCCGGCTCGGTGTGGGTGACCTCGAGTTCGACGGTCACCGGCAGCTCGAGGTACAGCGGCGCGCCGTTGTGGAATGCCACCTGAACCGGCAGGCCCTCCAACAGGAACCGGGCCGCGTCGCCGACCAGCGATTCCGGCAGGGGGTGCTGCTCGTAGTCCTGGCTGTCCATGAACACGAAGTCCGCGCCGTCGCGGTACAGGTAGGTGGTGTCGCGCCGGTCCACGGTGGCCGTCTCCACCTTCACCCCGGCGTTGTACGTCTTGTCGACGACCTTGCCGGAGAGCACGTTCTTCAGCTTGGTGCGCACGAAAGCCGGGCCTTTGCCGGGTTTGACGTGCTGGAACTCGACGATTTGCCACAGCTGGCCGTCGATCACCAGCACGAGTCCGTTCTTGAAGTCGGCAGTCGATGCCACGGTCGGTCTATCTCCTAAAGGATGGTCAGTTATCTAGGGAACAGGTTTGAGCCCGCTCTTGTGTCTACCTGCAGGTTCGTCAGGCATGCCCAAGATAACACATTTGCACAGCGTTCTATCCTAAGATAATGGCCATGCCCAAATATTTGCCCGGCCCGCCGGATCTTCGCGTGCTGCTCCCGTCGTGGCAGATCAACCTGACCTCGGAGAACAAATCCCCCACCACCATCACCAGCTACATCCGTGGTGTGCGGCTCTATATCGAGTGGTGCGAAGGCAACGGGCACCCCGTGGAGCTTACCCGCGGCCAGATCCAGCAATACGCAGCCGAACTGATCGCAGAGGGCAAGGAGGCCAACACCGTACGCCTACGCCTAGCGGCGTTGCGCCAGTTCGCGAGATGGATGGTCAGTGAAGACGAGCTGACCGATGACCCGCTAATCGGCCTCAAGCCGCCGAAAATTCCAGCCAAGGTGGTCGAAGCGCTTACCGACGCGCAAGTTAAAGCCATGCTCAACGCCTGCCGGGGCAGGGACTTCCGCGAGCGGCGCGATGAAGCGCTCATCCGATTAATGGCAGAGACAGGGTTGCGTGCCAGCGAAGTCGTCGCGCTACGACTCGCGGACGTCGATCTGCCCAGCGGCCTGGTCGTCGTACACCGCGGTGAAGGGATGAAAGGCCGCATCGCCC
>DASQSQ010000607.1:0-5501 GCA_035642315.1 Mycobacterium sp. | reverse complement strand
GTACCGCATCCCGAGTTATCAGCAATGGTGGTTGCACGAATCCGACCAAGCCGCGGCGTATCGCTTCCATCGAATCTTTCTGCAACACTTGCAATCCGGAGTGCCCGGGCAGTGGCTCCTGAAATCGCCGGCACACACATGGCACTTGGACGCGCTGCTGAACGAGTATCCCGATGCGGTGATCGTGCAGCTGCACCGCGACCCGCTCAACGTCATCTCATCGATCGCGGCCCTGACCCATCATCTCCGCAAGATGAGCAGCGACGAATCCAGCGTCGCCGACTGCGCGGCGCAGTCCGTCGAAGAGATCACCATCGGACTTGCCCGCGAGATGGATCTGCGGGACCGGGGCGTCATCCCGCCAAATCGGATCATCGACGTTCGGTTCTCCGATTTCATGAGCGACCCGTGGTCGACCATCAAGGGGATCTATCGCAAGCTCGGCCGCGAACTACGCCCGGCGAGCGAAAACAAAATGCGTGCGTTCCTTGCCACGCATCCCGGCAACGGTGGCGGCAAGAGATACACCTGGTCGGACACCGGTCTCGACGCTGCGGAGGTTCGTGAGCAGGTACGGGGCTACCAGGAACGCTACGACGTGCCGACAGAAAGCTTGCGATAAGCGGCGATGCCGCCTAGGCGGTGCGGCGGATGCTGCGCGTGATACCGATCTCGCGCTTGAGCAGCATTTCGCGCTCGGTCTCCGACAGGCCACCCCAGATGCCGTAGGGCTCGCCGACTCCCAGGGCATGTGCGCGGCACTGCGCCATGACGGGGCACTGGCGGCACATCTCCTTGGCGCGCCGCTCACGCTGTAGGCGGGCCCGACCGCGCTCGCCGTCCGGGTGGAAGAACACCGACGAATCCACCCCGCGGCAAAGGCCTTGTAATTGCCATTCCCAAATATCGGCGTTGGGCCCTGGTAGCTGCTCCAGCTGTGGCATTGAAGTCCCTCTCTACACGCCCATGTTCTGACTCGAGCGGGTCGTCGGTGACTACTCGTCGGCCTTAAAGGTAGGGGGCCTACGGAAATTTCGTCAACAAGCGGTGATCTACCGAATGCTCAACTGGGGCTTGACAATTTACTCCGAGTTCATCGACGTGATGTGTCTGCTCGGCTACACATGCATGGTGACGCGCTGTTATTCGGGAATGTCCCAGCTCGCGAGTGGTAGGGCAGTGGGCACAATAAATATAATCTGCGTCAGATTTAATCCCGGCGTAACTCAGAAACCATGAAGTTTTAACTGACAACCACAGTGATTTATATCCCACGCGGTCCGGCATACGAGTCTGATCTCGCCGCTACCGCCTTTGGCAACCAGCCCGCGCGCTGGCCGCTGCCGTCGGCGCGCACACCCCGGCAGCTCTGGCTACGCGCGGTCGGCGCCGGGGGACAGGGGCGCTACGGCAGCGCTCGCGACGACCTCGCGAGGCTGCTGCGCGGTGCTCCGGCCGATGTGCTTGCCTCGCTGGCGCACAGCACCCAGGCGTCGTTTCTGCGCCAGCTGGGCTGGCACCGGCTCGCTCGCGGTTGGGATGGCCGGGCGCTGGCGCTGGCCGGTGCCGACCCTGAGGCCGTGGCCGACGCATTGATCGGGCTGGCGGCTGACGCGCTCGGCCTGGGTCGTCTGGCCGCCTCAGCGACGTTGTTGAGCCGGGCAGAGCCGTTGGTGGCGGACGCGCAGCAGCACCGGTTGTCGGTGCGCCGGGCGTGGGTTGCCGCCGAGCTGGCGATGGCGGCCGGCGACGGTGCCGCAGCGGTACGCAACGCAGAGCTCGGTGTCGAGCTGGCGGCGACGACGCTCGACGGGTCTCGGCACGCCGCGAAGAGCGACGTGGTGTTGGCGGCGGCGCTGTGCAGCGCCGGTGCCGTCGACCGGGCTCGGACTCTCGGGGAGGCGACGCTGGAGCTCACCGGTCGGTTGGGCCTGGTTCCGCTGCGCTGGGCGGTGGCTTGCCTGTTGGTCGATATCGGCAGCCCGGCCCGCCCGGTCGCGGATCTGTGCGTCATTCGCGACGAGTGCGCCCGACAAGTGCAGCACTGGGGCGGAGCCTGGAACCAGCGCTAAGACCACAGCCGCAACAACCGGTCGTTATTGTTTTACTGTGTGCCACCGCGCCGGGCGGCGATGCCCGGTTCGTAACGTTGGAGATGTTGCCGCCGATGACAACCCAGGAGGGACGTCTCGACGCTGTTGTAGCTGAGGCCGTAGCAGGGGATCGGGACGCGCTTCGAGAAGTGCTGGAGACGATCCGCCCGATCGTGATCCGATACTGCCGCGCACGGGTCGGCGCGATCGAGCGGAGCGGCCTTTCGGCTGATGATGTGGCACAGGAGGTGTGCTTGGCCGCCGTCATGGCGCTGCCGCGCTACCGTGATCGCGGGCGCCCGTTCCTGGCCTTTGTGTACGGCATCGCCGCCCACAAGGTGGCCGACGCATATCGCGCAGCCGGCCGCGACCTCGCCTATCCCACCGACTCGATTCCCGACCGCAGGTCGGCCGAGGCCGGTCCGGAGCAGGTGGCCATCGAAGCCGATTCGGTTGTCAGGATGCGCGAGCTGCTGAAGGTGCTGCCCGACAAGCAACGCGAAATCCTGATCCTGCGCGTGGTTGTCGGATTGAGCGCTGAGGAGACCGCCAGCGCCGTCGGCAGCAGCGCCGGAGCCGTGCGTGTTGCCCAACACCGCGCCTTGGCGCGGCTGAAATCCGAAATTGTTGCAGCGGGGCAAGATTATGTCTGAGTCAACCCATTCACCGTTTGATCAGCCTGATCCGGGCGCAGTGGCCCGCACCGAGCGGTTCATCGACGCATTGGCGAAACGTGAGCCGATCGATGTCGGCGATGTCGCGGACCACGGCGACACCGGAAACAGGCCGCTGGCCGGGCTGCTGGAGAACTGGCGCGACGAGTTGAGGGCCCCGGTTCCGCCCGGACTCTGCGTGGAGTGGGACGCCGTCGCCGCGTTGGATCGCGGTATGGGAGATCGCCGGCGTATCCGCCGCCGGTTGGCGCTGGCGGGGACGCTGGCTGCGGCGCTGCTCAGCGTCGGCGGATTCGTCGCCATAATGGGCGAGGCCCGGCCCGGCGACACGCTTTACGGCGTCCACACCAGGGTGCTCGGTGAACCGGCTTCGGTGCGCGATGAGCGGATCGCGCGCTCCGCGCAGGACGACATGGACTCGGTTGAGCAAATGATCACGCTGGGCCAGTGGGATCAGGCGCAGGACAAGCTAGACGCGGTCAGCGACCGGGTGCAGGCCGTCAAAGACAACGATCGCAAACAGGACCTGGTCGAGCGCGTCAACCTGTTGAACGCGAAGGTCGCCAACCACGATCCCCATGCGACCACGTTGCCCAGTCTGGCGCCCAACTCGATGGGCGGTTGACGCGAAATTACTGCGTTTCTGAGGTCGCCTCGTTGAGTGAGGCGTCGGCGTACCCCCGGCAGTAATCCCAAGTGACGTAGGCGTCGGGCTCGGGGTCGTAGGCCGGCTCGTGCGGACGGACGGTGCCGTCGACCAGCAGCTGCAGCAGGTTCGCGCGCAGCATGTCCCAGTCGTGATAGTGGTCTTGCTGACACTCGTCGCAGCACACCACCAGGCCGCGGACACCCTTGTGCGCCAGCAGGGCTTCGTAGACCGCGAGATCGGCCAAATCGGCTTCGACCGCCATCCGCTCCCGGGGGTCGAGCGGCTGGCCAGGTTCGACGGCGTCCAGCGCCGCCGACGGATCACACGGGTCGTCGGCGAAGGGATCGGGCGGCAAACCCGGCGGAAGGTAGTCGCGCACGGGTCCACACTACGCAGCCGGGCGGGTATCACGCCAGCGCTGTGCCTGCAGACCAGCCGTCATGTCGCTGGCATGCGAGCCGCCCCCGGCGCGCGTCGCCGCCGCGTCTGACAGAGCCGATAGGATGAAGCTCTTACTCCGCATGCGCATGGGAGGGCCCCGGCAATGTCATCTGGCTTGTCCCGTCTTGAAGGCAGCGGCGACCTGATTGTCGAGCCGTACGTGCGCGTCGGTGGGCTCGCCGACGACCCGGTGCCCACCGGAGGTGACGATCCGCACAAGGTCGCGATGCTGGGGCTGACCTTCGACGACGTCCTATTGCTGCCGGCTGCCTCAGATGTGGTGCCGGCCACTGCGGATACCTCCAGCCAGCTCACCAAGAAGATCAGGCTCAAGGTGCCGTTGGTCAGCTCGGCGATGGACACCGTCACCGAGTCACGGATGGCCATCGCGATGGCCCGGGCCGGCGGCATGGGTGTGCTGCATCGCAACCTGTCGATCGGGGAACAAGCGGGCCAGGTCGAGATGGTGAAGCGGTCGGAGGCGGGCATGGTCACCGATCCGGTCACCTGCCGGCCGGACAACACGCTTGCCGAAGTCGATGCGATGTGCGCCAAGTTCCGAATCTCCGGGCTGCCCGTGGTCGACGGGTCCGGCGCGCTGGTTGGCATCATCACCAACCGCGACATGCGTTTTGAGGTCGACCAGTCCAAGTCGGTCGCTGAAGTGATGACCAAGGCTCCGCTGATCACCGCCCAAGAAGGCGTCAGCGCCGACGCGGCGTTGGGCTTGCTGCGCCGCCACAAGATCGAGAAGCTGCCAGTGGTCGACGGCCACGGCAGGTTGACCGGGCTGATCACCGTCAAGGACTTCGTCAAGACCGAGCAACACCCGCTGGCCACCAAGGACAGCGACGGCCGGTTGCTGGTCGGGGCCGCCGTCGGGATCGGTGACGACGCGTGGGTGCGGGCCATGACGCTGGTCGACGCGGGGGTTGACGTCCTGGTCGTCGACACCGCGCATGCGCACAATCGGCTGGTGCTCGACATGGTCGGCAAGCTCAAGGCAGAGGTCGGCGACCGCATCGAGGTGGTCGGCGGCAACGTCGCCACCAGGTCGGCGGCCGCGGCGCTGGTCGAGGCCGGCGCCGATGCGGTCAAAGTCGGTGTGGGTCCGGGTTCGATCTGCACCACCCGGGTGGTGGCCGGCGTCGGGGCACCACAGATCACCGCGATCCTCGAGGCCGTCGCCGTGTGCGCCCCGGCGGGTGTGCCGGTGATCGCCGACGGTGGGCTGCAGTACTCCGGCGACATCGCCAAAGCCCTTGCCGCGGGCGCGTCGACGGCGATGCTGGGCTCGCTGCTGGCCGGCACCGCCGAAGCGCCCGGCGAGTTGATCTTCGTCAACGGCAAGCAATACAAGAGCTACCGCGGCATGGGATCACTCGGCGCCATGCAAGGAAGAGGGACTTCAGGGGAAGCAGCCAAGTCGTACTCGAAGGACCGCTACTTCCAAGACGACGCGCTCTCCGAGGACAAGCTGGTGCCGGAAGGCATCGAGGGACGGGTGCCGTTCCGCGGGCCGCTGGGGTCGGTCATCCACCAGCTCACCGGCGGGTTGCGTGCAGCGATGGGGTACACCGGGTCCAACACCATCGAGCACCTTCAGCAGGCGCAATTTGTCCGGATCACACCGGCGGGCTTGAA
>DASQSQ010000606.1:0-4456 GCA_035642315.1 Mycobacterium sp. | reverse complement strand
CCGCGTACATGTGCAGGCCTGGGATCCGGAGAATGCGGATCCTCCGAGGCGCGCCGAACCCCGCCTCGCGGAGCCAGCCATACAACTGCGTCGGCGTATTCACTTGAGACCCGGAGCTGAGGTAGACAAACAGTCCGAGGAAGTTGCCGGCGGCCGCCGTGCGGCGGCTCGGCTCGGCGAAGGCGTCCATGACGGCCAACATCCCGCCAGGTGCCAGCGCCTCGTGGATCCTGCTGAAGAGGCCGACGGTCTGGTCAGCGGTCAGGTGGTGAAGAAGGTTGAAGCACAGCACTGCGTCGTACCCGCTGCCCAGGTCGTCTGTCGTCGCGTCCCCGTCCCGGTGCTCAACCCGGTCGGCCATCCCGGCCTCGGCGATGATCTCGCGGCCTATTGCTGCGCTGCCCGGCAGGTCGAGTACGGTCGCGGTCAGCCGCGGATAGCGGCGGCACAGCTGTGCCGAGTACCAGCCGTGGCCGCCGCCGATGTCCAGGAGGGATCGCGGATCGGCAGGCAGCCGAAGCTTTCTGGCTACCTCATCGGCGCTCAGCCGCGCGAGTTCCAGCTGACCGCGGATATACCGCCGCCAGTACGGATCACTGGGCGGCGCGTCGTGATGCCTGGCGGGCTGTCCGTTGCGGGTCACCTCGTCCAGTTCCGACCACCAGGCCCAGTAGTCGGAAGTGCCCGCCACGTAGTGCGCGACCGACAGCCCGGACTCAGGGTCCAGCCAGCGCCGTGACGAGCGGCTGAGTTGGTAGCGCCCGGCTCGGACGGTCACATGGCCGCCCGACCGCAGGCAGTCAAGCAGGAGCCGGGTCGGCACCGGATCGAGACCCAGGTCAGCGGCGAGATCGGCAGCCGTCGACGGCTGCTGGGCCAGGCGGGTGGTCATGCCGGTACGCACGGCGGCGATCAGGATCGCCGACAAGCCCATCCCGCCCCACGCCTCGGCGGCGGCGGTCGGAACGACGCCGGCTCGCAGGGCAAGCCACTCGACGGGGTTGGCACCTTGCAGAGCAAGCCTCATGTTTTACGACCTTCCGTCACGGAATTCATTACCATTTCGATGGTCTATCTCACGCAGTTTCTGTGCCCGCATGGGCGCAGACGTGGGAGGAGGCCGACGATTACGGTCCACACACCCACAGCGCCCCCTGTGCTGAGCCGCGCTCGGGCACTGATCATTGCCGGTCATCCGGGGCCGTCGCTTGCCATCACGGCCCTGGTCACTCTGCTGGCGGCGGGGGCGGCACCCTATGGCATAGGGCCGATACTGACGGCACTTGCCATGCTGGCCGGCCAGCTCTCGATCGGCTGGTCCAACGACGCTCTGGATGCGCCCCGCGACGCCGCGGCGGGCCGGACGGATAAGCCGGTCGTCACCGGGGGTATCAGCGGGCGGGCGGTGTGGATCGCAGCCTTCGCGTCGCTGCTGGCCGCGCTCGCGATGGCGTTGGCCATCGGCGTGGTAACGGCAATTTTCCTGGCGGTGATCGTCGGCGCAGGGTGGGCCTACAACCTCGGCCTGAAGTCGACGCCGGCGTCCGGCCTCATGTACATCCTCGGGTTCGGCCCAATACCCGCGTACGCGGCGAGCACGCTGCCGGGTCACCCCGTGCCGACCTGGTATGCGACCGCAGTAGCGGCCCTGGTCGGCCTCGGCGGCCACTTCGCTAACGTGCTACCCGATCTCGCCGCCGACCGGACCACCGGCGTCAACGGCCTGCCGCAGTGGGTGGCCGCCCGCTGGGGCGCGGGGACCGTGCGCGCCATCGCGCTGGTGCTGCTGCTGGCGGCGTCCGTGCTGTTGTTACTGGCTTCAAGCCGCCAGTGGTTCGCGCTGGCCGGGCTGGGCGCCGCCGTCCTGCTCGCGGTGATTGGCGCCGTCGGCACCGGCCGGGTGCCGTTCATGGCCGCGTTCGGCATCGCGGCTGTCGATGTCGTGGTGTTAGCCGTGGGCGGGTATGCACAGATCTGAGATCACCCCTCATAGAGGAATGCGCGTGCTGAGGCGACCGCGATGACCACGATCATGGCGGTGCGGTCCGCCTTTCCGGTGCACAGGTATCCGCAGGCCGAGCTCACTTCGAAGGTGGCTGAGCTCAGCGGCCTCGATCCGGCCGAGCGTGTGCTGCTCGAGCGGCTGCACGGTAACTCCGGCGTCGATTACCGCCATGTCGTCCTGCCTTTGTCGGAGTACAGCGGCCCGCGCGTGATCGGGCTGGCCAACGATCGCTATATCGAGGAGGCGGCCGACCTCGGGGAGCAGGCGCTTCGCGGAGCGCTGGAGGCGGCCGGGCTGGCCAGCCGCGATCTGGACCTGCTGATCGTTACGTCGGTGACCGGCGTGGCCGTGCCGTCGCTGGATGCCCGGCTCATTCCCAGGCTCGGGCTGCGGCCCGACGTCAAGCGGCTGCCCATCTTCGGGCTGGGCTGCGTCGCCGGCGCGGCCGCCCTGGGCAGGATGCACGATTACCTGATGGCCTGGCCCCATCAGCACGCGGCGCTGCTGGCGGTCGAGCTCTGCTCGCTGAGCTGGCCGATTACGGAGGTCACGACGGCGGACCTCGTGGTCAGCGGCCTATTTGGCGACGGGGCGGCGGCTCTAATGGCCGTCGGCGGGCAGGCCGCCGAAGGACTGCGGGTCGTCGCGTCGCGCAGCGAGGTGTATCCCGACAGCGGCGACACGTTGGGCTGGCGGCTGGGCTCGGACGGCTTCCGCATCGTGCTGACGTCGGAACTGGCCGACGTGGTCGAGCGGCGGCTTAGCGGCAGCGTCAACTCCTTCCTGGCCGTGCACGGGCTGACCGTCGAGGAGATCACCGCCTGGGTCTGCCATCCGGGCGGCCCGAAGGTCATCGACGCCATCCAGAACAGCCTCAAGCTGCCCGACAGCGCCGTGGAACTGAGCCGGCGCTCGCTCGCCGAGGTCGGCAACCTGTCCTCGGCTTCCGTGCTGCACGTCCTGGAGAAGACCATCGGCGCGGACCCGCCGCCGGGATCGGCCGGCCTCATGATCGGGCTGGGCCCCGGGGTCAGCGCCGAGCTGGTGCTGCTGCGGTGGTGACTTTCACGCTCATTTTGGCCTTTGACGCCGTCAAGACCCGAAAACGAAACCGCAGGTAGCTAGCGGCCGGTGAACCTATTTGATAATGAACCGCAGCGATCGAAATCCCTGTATGCCCAAGCATGCTTCGACGGCTCGATCGGCGGCGGAAGGCACGGAGCCGAAGTAACCAGTCAAACCCAACTCTGAAAGGTTCATCATGAAGATCGTAGTCATTGGCGGTCGTGGGCTGATCGGCTCGAACGTAGCGTCCAAGCTCAGCGCGCAGGGACACGACGTGATCCCCGCCTCGCGCCGATCAGGTGTCGATTCACTCACCGGTGAAGGACTCGCCAACGCCCTCGCTGGTGCGGATGTCCTGGTCGACGTCGCCGATTCACCAGTGTTCGACGATGAACCTGTGATGCATTTCTTCACAACCACGACCGCGAATCTTCTTTCTGCTGAACAGGAAGCAGGAGTCAAACACCATGTCGCGTTGTCCGTAGTGGGCGCGCAGATCATGCCAGATAGCGGCTACAACACCGCGAAAGCAGCTCAGGAAAAACTGATCAAGGATTCGGGCCGGCCTTATTCGATCGTGCGAGCAACTCCGTTCTACGAATTCGCGCTTGGCTTAGCCGATTCCGCGACAGACGGAGACATTGTCAGATTGCCACACGCGTTGTTCCGTCCTATCGCGGCCGACGATGTCGCCACCGCCGTGGCCCACGCGGCTGCCGGGCGCCCTATCAACGGAATAACGGAGATCGCCGGACCCGAAGCAATGGGGATGGACGACTTCGTCCGCACGGGCGTTGCCGCCAACGGTGATCAACGTCGGGTCGTGACTGACCCCCAGGCGCCGTACTTCGGTGCGGTGATCGACGATCACACCCTCGCACCCGACGAGAACGCCACCATCTTCACTACGCGATACTCCGACTGGATCGACGCATACTCCAGCCGCCGCATTTAGGGAATTGAACTGGAGCTCAAGTGATCTCAATCGCGCCAGCCCTGCACTTGCTTGCACAACAGGCAGGCTCCCAAGCTTCCACTGTCCACTCCGAGCGTCAGCTTGCTCTGCTCCCGGTCCGGCGTGGTCACCCTACAAGGCGTTTAACGTCGACGGGGGTCCGGCTGTGCGTCCGTTTCGCAACCATAAGAGGGATAACAGATGTTGCAGGATCCGACTGACGCCGAATCGAAATCAACAATAACCGTCGTGCAGGAAGTACGGTCACCGTTGATTCCCGACGATGCCCATGTGCTGAGTGTTCTCATCAACCATCCAGTGACCGCAGAAGCCGAGGCGCTCACGATCCGCCCTTGATGCGAGGGGTTGCGCTCGCGGCAGTGGCGCCGTGCACGCGAACCGGAACATCGTTCTGCCATGGCTGTCGCGAC
>DASQSQ010000605.1:0-3301 GCA_035642315.1 Mycobacterium sp. | reverse complement strand
TCCAACCTTGCCAGAACGGGTCCGGTCTGCCGTGTTGGTTTGTTCATAGACCACCTGGGTGGGCACCAACCACACCAGCACAGGTGAAAGTCGCTCAGCCTGGCAGTCAGGCGTCCGGACGCTTGCGGATGACTCTTATCTGTTCCAATTGGTGGGTGGTGTAGTTCAATTCCACGTCAAAGGTGCCCGATTCAGCGGTGCCGTCGAAGTCCAAAGGCGAACGTAGTTCAGTGATTTCGACGTTGGATTCCGCTAGTTGTCCCTGATCCGTCCAGGTTCGTTCGATTGTGATTTTCGTCTAATTGAGTAGTTGCTGCTCCGGAGGTGGCGCGTATGTGTGCGCTTGGTCAGCGTCGATTTCGGCTGTGGTGGATTCCGATCGGAGCCTGCGCACGAGGGCTTTGCATCCGTCCCAGATTGCTGCACCGACCGCGTTGGCGGGCAGACCTTGCATCTGCGCTTGCACCGAAATGTCGAACCAGATGGGCTGACCGGTACCCATTGGGCGTATCTGGCGCTCGCGCATCTCAACGTCATCGGCGGTGAGGTCGGCGTCAGACTTCAGCGGCAGTGATCTGATTTCGTCCCTGAGCGCGTCGTCAATCCGGAAATCTCCGCTGACTTTGATTTCGATCACTTCATCGGGGTCGTTCTCGTCGCCGATTCGGAACCTCAACCACAGGAACGTCGCGTCGAGGTCACCGCCCGGGCTTTCCGACACACCCGGGGCGAGGGCCGGGTCTTGTTTGGGCATGGGTCAACCCCTGGCAGAACCTGACCTCGCGGCAAACCGAAAATGTGCCAGCCGGTGCCAGGGCCAGCAAACGGATGTGATCCACTTCACAACGCCGATTCGGCGCGAGGTTTGCCAGCCGATTAGGATGCGGCAGGGATCCGAGCACCCTCGACGGCACCTAAAAACATAGCCTGAACTGCGGAAACTTCAGTGCCCCCGGCAGGATTCGAACCTGCGGCCTTCTGCTCCGGAGGCAGACGCTCTATCCCCTGAGCTACGGGGGCGCACGCGAAAAATGCTGCGCCAACGGGCCACGACAGACTAACGCATCGCGGCGGTTGGCTGGCCACCGGAATGGATTCGAAGCCTGAGTACCTCAGCCAATAGGATGGCCTGCGTGAATCCCGCCGACTTGGCCGAGCTGCTCAAGGCCACCGCGACCGCGGTGCTGGCCGAGCATGCGCTCGACACTGCCGCGCTGCCGCCGGTGGTCACCGTCGAGCGTCCGCGCAACCCCGAGCATGGCGACTATGCCAGCAACCTGGCGCTGCAGCTCGCCAAGAAGGTCGGCGTCAACCCGCGTGAGCTGGCCGGATGGCTGGCGGAGGCGCTAACCCAGGCCGACGGCATCGCCTCGGCGGAGGTCGCCGGACCGGGCTTCATCAACCTGCGCCTGGACGCGTCCGCGCAAGGCCTTATCGTCAACAACGTCGTCGACGCCGGCCACACCTACGGCAACTCCGCCGACCTGGCGGGCCACAAGATCAACCTCGAGTTCGTCTCCGCGAACCCGACCGGGCCGATCCACATCGGCGGCACCCGCTGGGCCGCGGTCGGCGACGCGCTGGGCCGGTTGCTGACGACCCAAGGCGCCGACGTGGTACGCGAGTACTACTTCAACGACCACGGCGCCCAAATCGACCGATTCGCCAACTCGCTGATCGCCGCGGCCAAGGGCGAGCCCACCCCGGAAGACGGCTACGCGGGCAGCTACATCGCCGACATCGCAGCGCAAATCCTGCAGCAGGCGCCCGACGCGCTGAGCCAGCCCGACGCCGAACAGCACGAGACCTTCCGGCGCATCGGCGTCGACTTGATGTTCGCGCACATCAAGGAATCGCTGCATGAGTTCGGCACGGACTTCGACGTCTACACCCACGAAGAGTCGATGCACACCAGCGGTCGCGTCGAGCAAGCGATCGCCCGGCTTCGCGAGAACGGCAACATCTACGAGAAGGACGGCGCAACCTGGTTGCGCACCAGTGCTTTTGGTGATGACAAGGACCGTGTCGTGATCAAGAGCGACGGCAAGCCCGCCTATATCGCCGGTGACCTCGCCTACTACCTGGACAAGCGGCAACGCGGCTTCGACTTGTGCATCTACATGCTCGGCGCCGATCACCACGGCTACATCTCGCGGCTGAAGGCCGCGGCCGCCGCGTTCGGCGACGACCCAGCCACCGTCGAGGTGCTCATCGGCCAGATGGTCAACCTGGTCCGCGACGGCCAACCGGTGAAGATGAGCAAGCGGGCAGGCACCGTGATCACCCTCGACGACCTGGTCGAGGCGATCGGCGTGGATGCGGCGCGCTACAGTCTGATTCGCTCGTCGGTGGACACCCCGATTGATATCGACCTGGCGCTGTGGTCGTCGGCGTCCAACGAAAACCCGGTCTACTACGTGCAATACGCGCATGCCCGGCTCTCCGCGTTAGCCCGCAACGCCGCCGAACTCGGCCTGATCCCCGACACTAGCCACCTCGAACTGCTCACCCACGACAAGGAAGGCGTGCTGGTTCGTAATCTCGGCGAGTTCCCGCGGGTGCTGAAAACCGCGGCGGCCCTGCGCGAACCGCACCGCGTGTGCCGCTATCTGGAAGACCTCGCCGGCGATTACCACCGGTTCTACGACTCGTGCCGGGTGTTGCCCCTGGGCGACGAGGAGCCCAACCGGCTGCACACCGCGCGCCTGGCGCTGTGCCAGGCGACCCGCCAGGTCATCGCCAATGGGTTGGCCATCCTGGGTGTCCGCGCTCCGGAGCGGATGTGAACGCGCACCCCGCCGGCCCACGTCACGCCGAAGAGTTCCATCACTCCGGCGTTCCGCCCTGCCCGTCGACGGCGCAGGAACTCCTGGATCTCGCACCGAATGTCTGGCCGCGCAACGCCGTCCGCGGCAAAGACGGTGTCGTCAGCATCGCCGGTGTCGCGTTGAACTGGCTGGCACAGGAATACGGCACGCCATTGTTCGTCGTCGACGAAGACGACTTCCGGGCCCGGTGCCGCGAGATCGTCGCGGCTTTCGGCGGCGGCGCCAACGTGCACTACGCCGGCAAGGCCTTCCTGTGCAGCGAAATAGCGCGGTGGATCGACGAGGAAGGTCTCTCGCTCGACGTCTGCACCGGAGGCGAGTTGGCGGTCGCGCTGAACGCGAACTTCCCGCCCGAACGGATCGCGCTGCACGGCAACAACAAATCGGTGGCCGAACTGACGGCAGCGGTCAAGGCCGGGGTTGGCCATGTCGTGGTCGACTCGATGATCGAGATCGAGCGACTCGACGCCATC